>JBATHN010000330.1:0-9070 GCA_049666885.1 Desulfobacterales bacterium | reverse complement strand
CGTTTCGGGTCTTATGGCAAACTCTCTTCTGAAGGCCGAAAGTGATTGCACGACCGGACAGGCCCGCAGTCGGTAAAAGTCAAAATTGGGAGTCCGCCGGTTGTCTTCGGCGATGACGATGTGGGCCACCCGTCTCTGCAGGGTCGCGCCGCTTTGTGTGAACGTGGCATCGAATTGACCGATAAAACCGTGGCAGGCGCTAAGCCGAGCCCCGGTGAGGACTTCGATCGAACCCCTGCCGGGTGTGTCCGTCGCAAGATGCGGTCGATCGCCGCTGGTCTCATTCGCAGCGGCGATGACGGTGTGGAGGCCTTCGGACGTCAGGTGGCGGGCTACATCATGTGCGCAGGTTCCACTTCCGATAATCAATGTTGGGCCTGTCAAGATAACTCCTCCATTCTGATTTTACCCCGCAAGTAAGCCGCCGCTGCCTGAGCGGCGCGATCACCGTCGGCAACCGACTCGGCGATGCTCATCGGTCCGCACACCGTTCCGGCGGCAAAAACACCCGGGGTCTCCGGATTTCCGCCGTTTGCCGCGGTCGGAATGAAACCGGAGGGTTCGGTCGGTAGACTGACCTGGGCCGCCAGGTCCCGGGCATCTGCCGCAGGGGTGATGCCGATGGAGAGCACCAGCATGTCGTAAGGCTCTTCACGGCTCTGTTCGGATTTAAAATCGTAGTAAACAACCCTCAGGCGATCGTCCGGAGTCCGGTAGACGTCTCCTGGAATGGCGCGAATCATGTGAACTTCTTCCCGGACATCGTCGTAGAACCGCTGAAACTCTTGGCTGAAGGTCTGCACGTCGATGTAGAAAAAGGTCATCTCGGTTGCCGGCCGGCGCATCTTGATCAACCGCGCCATGCGCAGGGCGGACGCGCAGCAAACCTTCGAACACCACAGGTGACCGAGTTTGGTGTCCCGGCTGCCCACGCACTGAACAAAGGCCATGCGAGCGGGTGCGGCGCCGTCCGAGGGCCGCAGGGGGACACTGCTTTGTCGCAGCATCCTTTCCAGATCGAGATTGGTGACGACATTTGCAAAGCGTTTGTAGCCGTAGGGCTTGTTTTCGGGATCGAACGGGTTGAATCCGCAGGCAAGAATCACTGCCGCGGTTTTACGGGTCTGTTGCCGTGTCCGGCCTTCGGAAGTCTCTTGAGTTATGAGCGTCTTGAATCCCTCGGTCCTGGAAATGTGATCGACCCGGCTGCCGGTCAGCACGTCGATGTTCGGGTCTTCGGCGGCCCGGCTGATCTTTTCCATCACCATACAGGCACCGCATTTGACGCAGGCCGAAGTGGCCTTGCAGGCATATTGGGCCGCATAGCCGCCCAGACTGGCTTGTTTGTCGACCAGAACCGACCGAATACCCAACTGAGAAAGGCCGAGTGCCGCCGAAAGGCCGGCCACCCCGCCGCCGATGATCAACACCTCTTTTTTTGCCGTCATAAGGTTATCTCTCCTCATCAAGGGTAGCCGGAATCGCTAAGATTGGCGATTGTTTTTATAGGCAGAAACGATGGACGCGATGCGCCGCGTCACATCCTCGGCGAGTGACTCGGCTCCGGCGGTAGAGATCGTACCGACGTCTGCAGCGAGATTCTGCGCCGTTTCTTCATCGATACCGGCTGTTTTGTCGATCAGGAAAGTGTCGACTTCGCCCTCGTCGAGCAGCAAACCGCAGGCGCCGACAGCCCCCAAGAACGTATCGTCCAAGAAAATCGGGACCACTATCTTGACCAGACCGGCATCGCATTCTTCGATCGCAGGCCGGCGGGTCTGCATGGCCTGGGCGGCGATGTTCATGTGCGCCACCGCGCAGATGAAACTTTGTCCCTTGTCGGTGGCCTTGATGGCCGGGCACAACCTGTTGACCCACTCCTTGAAATCCGAGATGCGCACTCCGCTGGTGTCGAAGACGTTGACGTCCAAGCCATAGCGGTTGTGGAGGTCTTTTTCAAGCGCGATCCATTTGTCAATCGGTAAAATGTCGTTCAGTTTCATCAAAGCTCCTTAATGTATAAAATTGGTTGAGCCAGTTTAGCCCGTTAGCCGGTTTAGCCCGCTAAGCCCGTTGGCGCCGAGTTTCAGTCGCGTCTTGCAATCGCTCATCCGGTAACTCAAAAGATGAACGTCGAACATCGAACGCTGAACATCGAAAAGGGCGGTTGCCTGTCTCCGGCAGTTGAATTTATCAAATTGACATATTCATTATTCACCATTCGATGAAAATGACGACCAAGGCTACCTGTGAGCTACGAGTTTCAAGTTTCAAGTTTCGATTCCTTGTTCCTGGAGGGGTCCAGCCATCGCGCCAGGCGGCGGAGCCCTTCACTGGTCGAAACCGCGGGCCGGTAGCCCAAATCCCGACGGGCGGCCCCGATGTCGAACCAATGGGATGTTGCCAGTTCTTCAGCCACAAATCGGGTCATCGGCGGTTCGTTTTCAAGCCGTAAAAAACGATAAAGGATCTCCATCACGGCGCCGAGCCGGCGGGCCGTCCGGAGAGAAATCGATTTACGCACCGGGGGTAGACCGGCGGCCGCCAGGATTGCGTTGATCATCTCCCAGAGAGGTATCGGCTCCCCCTGGCTGATAAAATATATTTGGCCCGATAACTCCGGCCGGGTCTCCAAAAATTCGGCCGCCAGAATGTGGGCATCGGCGGCGTTGTCGATGTAGACCGTGTCGACAAGGTTGCGGCCGTCGCCGACCCGCCGCAGGTGCCGGGCACGCCCGATGATTCGCGGTACCAGATGATTGTCACCCGGACCCCAGATCAGGTGTGGACGCAGGACAATGGTTTTCAAGCCGCTTCGGGCCGCCATAACCACTTCTCTTTCGGCCAGCGCCTTGGTTTGCGGATAGGGGGTCGGATAGCGATCCGGATACGGCACCGACTCGTCGACACCCTCCATATCCTTGCCGTCGAAAACGACGCTGGGCGAAGAGGTGTAAACGAGGGCTTCGACAGATCCGGCCCTGCACGCGCCAATGACGTTGCGGGTCCCAACCACGTTGGTGCGGTGAAAGTCTGAAGCGCGCCCCCAGACCCCGGCTTTGGCCGCAACGTGATACACCGTGTCGATGCCGCGGCAGGCAGCGGCAACGGCCTCCGGGTCGCTGATGTCGCCCTGCACCTGATCCACACCGGCGGCCGCGAGCTGCGGATATGAGCGACGCGAAAAACTGCGCACCAGCGCCCCTTTTTCGAGAAGTTTTTGAACGACGGCCCATCCGAGAAAGCCGCCGCCGCCGGTGACGAGGACCCGCTTATTTTTTAACAAATTCAGTTTGTTCACGGACTCTTTCCGGCGATTTTGTTGGCGGCCCATAGGGCCAGCTTCTCTCGAAAAATTTTGGCGTTGTGGCGGATATCAACCGGAAATTCTTCCGGGAAGAGAACCGTGTCGATCGCTTGCGTCAGCTCGCTGCTGCTGGCCAGTTCCAAAAGCTCCCGGGTCAGTTCCATCCTGTTGCCGCCGCCCTGGCCCGATTCGAGTTCAATGCAGATGACCGGTTTCTGGTTCGGGGCGGCGCCGACGCCGACCAGGGCGCTGCGGTAAACCAGCGGGTGGTTGTTGAAGATCGCCTCACAGGGAATGGTGAAAAGCGTTCCACCGGTGGTGACCACCCGGTGACTCTTGCGACCGTAAAACCAGATGCGGCCGTGTTCGTCCAAACGGCCCAGATCGCCCATGCGGTGCCAGACACCGTCTTTGTCCCTGATTTTGGACAGGGCATCGGCCGCGGGGTTTTCGAAATAGTGCCGGGTGACCTGGTCGCCCTTGACGGTGATTTCACCGACCGCGCCGTTTTTGGCTGCAACGACATCGGACCAGGCATCGATCGGGCCGTCATCGATGGCGATGATGCGCACCGCGACGCCGCTCAAGGGGCGGCCGACGCAGATTCCACGTCCTTTTTCGCTCAGGGAGCGGGTTTCGTTGAGAATTTCCCGCCCTTCAATGGCGGCCACAGGCATCGCCTCGGTGGCACCGTAGCCGGTGTGAATGTCGGCCTCTTCGTCCAGCAGTCCGGCAAACTGTTCGATATTGGCCGGCATAATCGGGGCACCGGCCGAAATCACCCGTTTCAGTGAGGGCAGTTTGACGTCTTTTTCCCGGCCGTAGCGTCCAACACGATGCAATAAGGCCGGTGAGGCGAACATGTTGGTGACGCCGTGGTCGTAGACGGCCGCGATGATCTTCGCGGGGTCCACATGCGCCGGACGGGTCGGATCCATGTCCGGTATAACGGCCGTCATTCCCAAGGCCGGATCAAAAAGGGCAAAAAGGGGAAAGGTCGGCAGATCGATTTCGCCGGTTGAAATGAGGAAATGGGACTTGATGGCCGCGATTTGGGCGGCGAAGATGCCGTGGGTATAAAGCGCTCCCTTGGCCGGACCGGTGCTGCCGGTGGTGAACAGGATGGCCGCGGTTTCATCACGGGAAGTCTGGGCGGCGGGAAAAGGCGAGCGGTGAACGCGGCCCAGGTTCTTCAGGCTGTGTTGGCCCGGAAGCCACCTGCGACCGACGGTGACCCAGGTTTTTATGGAACCGAAGAACCGTGGAAAAAATATCCTCAGGACGTGCGCCGCGGGAATGCCGATAAAGGCCGAGGGGCTGGACTGCTTGAAGCAGTCGATCATCCGCCTGATCCCCATGCCCGGATCGACAACCACCGGCACGGCGCCGGCCTTGAAGAGGGCAAAGGTCAGCACAAAAAAATCGAGGCTGGGTTTGACCATCAGGATCGTGCGCTTCCCTCTGGTGATTCCCGCACTCTCGAGGCCCCAGGCCAGGTGGTCCGATTCCTGGTCGAGTTGTTGAAAAGTCAGGTGGGTATAGGCCACACGGTCGCAGCGATCACGGCCAAAGGGGCAGATGATGGCTTTTTTGTGCGGCTGAACGCGGGCCATACGTTTCAGGAGAGAGGCGACATTGAAAATATGGTCGGTCGTCGCGGTATCGATCGGCAGGGGAGCGTCCGCCGGCGTCCAGACGGGCGGCTTCAGCTTCGGTTCGTTTATCGGTCTTTCCGCCTGTTGTCCGCTGCCGGTCATCTCCAAATCGTCGGATCCGCCGTATGGTTGATCAAAATTCATGAGATCGATTCGCTCTCCTTAAATTAGAGCGGATGTCTTTGCAAGAAACGATTCACCAGCGTTAGAATCCGGTCCGGTGCGTCTTCCAGAAGGTAGTGTCCGGCATCGGACAGCGTGTGGACTTCGGCCTTGGGAAAACGCCGGCGCCATTCATGCAGATAGTCTGTGTCGAAGACAAAATCGTGTTCTCCCCAGCAGATCAGAATCGGCAAACCTCTGAGCCGGTGGAGGTTTTCGTCCAAGAAATGAATCGGCTCGTAGCTCGGATCGTCCCTGTCGATGGGAATATCGCGCACGAACATCAAGGTGGCAAGACGGTTGTGCCAGCAGTTGTACGGTGCGGCCAGTCCAGCGCGAACCTCGCGGGGCAATCGGCGGCGAGACGCCATCAGCAGCGCCGCGCGCACGAAAAGATTTGCACCCAGAACGGCTGGCTGAGCGAGGTTCCGGGTGTTACGGATAACCCGCAGCCGCCATGGCAATTTTTTACCATTCGGCGGCGGGAAGGCGGCCGTGTTAAAAAGGACCAGGCGACCGATTTGTTCGGGCCGTCTCAAGGCCGCTGCCAGGCCGATTGCTCCACCCCAGTCGTGGAGCACCAGCGTCAATTTTTCTTTCAGGTCGAGCCGGGTGATGAGATCCGCCAGATCATCGATACGGCTTTTCAACCGATAGTCGTAGCGGTCGAGGCCGGGCTTGTCCGATAGGCCGCATCCGATGTGATCCGGAGCGATGACGCGATAGTTGATCGATAGCGCTTTGATCAGGGCGCGAAAATAGAAGGACCAGGTCGGGTTACCGTGAATCATGAACACCGGTTCACCGCAACCTTCGTCCAGGTAGTGGTATTTCAGCCCTCCGCGCTCGATGAAACGGGAGGTGAACGGATAGAGGTGCTGCCAAACCGAGAAATCGATGGGTTTGTTTTTGTGCGGTTTCAACGGACTCACCATTCGATGCCGAGCATCAGGCAGTTCAAGCCGCTGCCGATTCCTAAAAAACCGACCCGCTCACCCCTGTGGATTACGCCTCTGTCGTCCGCGATGGCAGCCGTTATCGGTAGTGAGACCGAGCCGATGTTGCCGAGATAGCGGTAAGTGGTAAAGTCTTTTTCCGCAGGAACACCGATGGCCGCGAGAATGTTTTTTTGATGGGTTCGGCCCACCTGATGGCAAATGATCCGATCGGGTTGATCCGTCGGCCAACCGAGTTCGCGCTTGAAGGCCTTGAAGGTGTCGTTTCCGAGCCGAACACCGTTGCTGAGGATTCCCATGGAGTCGGTTTCGATAAAATGGCGGCCGTCGGGTGTCATGTCGGTTTCCGCTCCCCATAGACACAGTTTGTGGTGTTCGTTGGCGTGCCGGACGGTGCCGCCGATCAACCGGTGTCCGTTGCGGGAAAGCGAGGCCTCGCTCAGAAGCACCGCGACGGCGCCCGAGCCGCCGGTCAAGGTGGCGATGTTTTTCTTGAAAAAGTTCATGTCGCACGAAGCGTTCAGTTGATCGACGGTGATGTCGATGATCTCCCGAGAGGTTTCGCACGCCGCAACCAGTCCGGCCCGGATCTGACCCAGCTCGATCGCGTTGGCGATTTGAACCATGCCGTTCAATACGCCGAGGCAGGCGTTCGACACGTCAAAAACCTGGGCCTGCGGCGGTAGGTTCAACCCGTGGGAAACGGCGCAAGCGGTGGCCGGTTCGATGTTGTCGCGACAGACGCCGCCGTAGATCAGCATGCCGATGTCTTCAGGTCCGACACTGGAACCGGCGAGTGCCTTGCGGCCGGCCCGAACGGCTCCTTCCGCCATTTTGAAGCCTTGATCCCAGAGGCGGCGTTCCCGGATGCCGGTCAGCGTTTCCAATTGACCCCTGGGAAAACGCAGGGCCCGGTAAAGCGGCGTCAAACGGTCCTCGAGGTCCTCGGAGGAGACCACGTTGAGGGGCAGTTCGTAACCAAAGGCATCGATGCAGACGCGGTTAAAACGCATATATTTTTTCTCACGGATATTTTTTCTCAGGGGAAAATATCCGTGAGAAAAAATATTAAAGTTATTGATTAATAAAAATATTATAAATTAATGTAATATATATATATCTATAATTTTAGTATTCTTATGCCGAAGTTTTTCATTTGGTAGATGACGAGGCCGTCGACTTTGAGCAGACCGTCGGCTCTGACTTCGGGAATCGGTTCATCGAGGACCGTCGTTATTTCCGCCTCCACTTCCACCAGTTGGTTGCGGGGCACGATCTGCCCGCGGTATTGCCAGGTGTGGGGTTCATTATACGAGTGTTCGAAGCGGTGGCCCGCGACCAGATGTCCCCAGCGGCGGATGGCGTCATATTTCAAGAGCTGCAGCAGGGACTCGATGCCGAGGGATCCGGGGCAGACCGGGTCCTGGTGAAAGTGGGCCTTGAAGAACCACTCCTGCGGATCGATGCGTTTGGAGGCCAGCAGCCAACCGAGTCCGCGGGAGCCGCCGTGCGGTTGACAGGCCTCGATGCGGTCGATCATCCGCAGGGCCTTGGCCGGCAGGGTCAGATCCGTCACGCTGGAGAGATGCGGATCTTCGGGCGTCAACGGGGCTTCGTCAATGAACGTCACCGGATCAAACGGCGTGCGTTCGTCCGGAGCGGTCACGACTGTTTCCTCATTGAGCCTCTGGATGCCTTTCTGGTTGGCCAGGGCCTCCGCCGTGAAAAAACCAAAGACGGTGGTGCCCTCGTAAATCAGGTCCTCGCGACGCAGAACCTTGAATTCAAATGCCTCGATGATGATGTCGCCGGAAACCGATACCTTTGTCATCCGGCAGCGGACCCTCAGCGTCTGAGGCACGCAAAGAACGTCCTGGTGCAGGATGGCCTGTCCATCCAGATTTCTGAAGTGCAGGTCCTTGCGGCTGTGAAGCGCGGACCCGGCGTAAGCGGCCAGCCAGCCGCAGGCCTGCAGCGCGATTTCGAGCAGCACACAATACGGCATTCGATCCGCACGGTTGGCTCTGAAGTACCAGGCTGCGGGGTCAATGTCGACCTCGGCTTCCACCCAGCCGCCGGGCTTGAGCTCCCAGGCCTGCGGTTCGGCTTTGACGACCCGATCGATAAATGCGTAAGGCGGTGCGGGCAGCCGGGCCAGAAACCGGTTTGTGTCGAATTCCTCGTATGGCTTACCGAAGGCCTCGGAAGGATTGCCGGTGGCGAAGATTAACAATTGCCGGCGGTCGAACACGACCGGCGGCGATAGGTGATCTTCCGGCACGGCTGCGTTGCGCCGTCTTTTGCGCCAGAGCCCTTCAATCGATTCACGCTTCAGACCAGCCATGCGCAGCGACAGGTCCGTGAACCGCACGATGGTGCGTCCGTCGGCGACCATGTGTGCATCGGCGATAGCATACGGCTCGGGGCCGTAGCCGAGCTCTTTTATGTCCACTTCGTAAATCACCCGCCGAGTTTGCGGGGTTACCGGTCCCCGGCACTGCAGGACGCTTTTGATTCCCGCCACCGGTGCATAATGCACGCCGGGCCGATCCGTTACCCAGCCCAGGCGCAGGAGAAATACCCGCAGCGCGTGCGCACAGCACTCGTACATCAGGGTGCCCGGCATGGTCATGTCATCCACGAAATGGCAGGTCAGGAACCAGTCATCGGGATGGATGTCGGCTTCGGCCCGAATCGATCCGAGACCGAAGCGGCCGCCGCGGGGTTCGAGTCGTTGAACCCGGTCGATCAATTTCATCCGGCCGCCCGGCAGCCTCAGGGCAGGTGTCAGGGACACGCCGGTGAAATCCGGTCCGAAAACGGCACCAAGGTCGCCGGCCCGCAGGGCTTCAAGCGCCGTATCGTCGAAACTCGCCGGCGCTTGCGGGACGAGTTCGGTCCATCGGGGGTCCAGCCGCCCGTTTTGCGGCGTTCGCTCTTCGGCCGTGCGGACGATACCGCCCGAATTTTCGATTTCCTCCGGGGTGAAG
>JBATHN010000329.1:0-2622 GCA_049666885.1 Desulfobacterales bacterium | reverse complement strand
ACAGGGTAAGGAGATATTGCCTGCAGGGTCGCCTGCAGGCTTTGAGATAGAATGTTTAGCCACGGCAGATCTGCACGGTTAAGAATTACCAAAACCCGCTTCGGTTTTGCATCTTGCACGTCTGCTGCATCCGCAAATGAACCAGCCGCCAGCCAGGTCAGCAATACCAAAAGAATCATTTTTTCTAGTCGACGCATGCGCATGAGTCAGTTAACCAATCAAAATGTAGATATTGAGTCAATTTAATAGATATGATGGAACAAAAAAACTATTAATGAACAATTGCAAGCAATGCAAGGGTATTACTTAGTGCCCGACTGTTTGTATATGCATCCAAGCAGTCTGGAAACGCTCATATCCAAGCTTGGATAAAAGCTCTTCGCACGTTGCAGACCCTATTAATTACATAATATGTAAATTCAATTGACAATTTATGAATAGTGTGAAACGTTGAGCTGAATGATCCCACGCACCCTTGAAAAGAAACTGCACGAATTGGCGGGTTATTACCCCGCTGTTTTGGTTACAGGACCACGGCAGTCGGGCAAGACCACCCTCTGCCGGATGGCATACGCGGACAAACGCTATGTGTCGCTCGAGGCATTGGACATGCGCGATTTTGCCCGTAGTGATCCGCGAGGATTTCTGGCTGAGTATGCCGATGGCGCCATTATTGATGAAGTCCAGCAGGTCCCTGAACTTCTCAGCTATTTGCAGAACAACATTGACGTCCGCCCTGAACCGGGTCGCTTCATATTGACCGGTTCGCAGCATTTTGGCTTATCGCATTCCATCTCCCAAACCCTGGCAGGGCGCTGCGGCATCCTGGTGCTATTGCCGCCCGGCCTGGAAGAATTGCAAGCCTTTCCGACCGCTCCCGCCGACTTGTTCCCTCTGCTCTGGCAAGGTGCTTATCCCAGAATTTATGACCGCGAAATCCCGGCCCACCAATGGCTGGCGGACTACATTGCCACCTACGTACAACGCGACGTGCGGCAGGTCATCAATGTCGGCGACCTGCAAACCTTCAGCGGGTTTCTGAAGCTCTGTGCCGGGCGTACAGCGCAGGAAATCAATCTTTCGGCGCTTGGCAACGATGCCGGGGTGACGCACAATACCGCGCGCGCCTGGCTTTCCGTTTTGGAAACCAGCTACATCGTCCATCGCTTGCCGGCATGGCACACGAACATCCGCAAGCAGGTCGTCAAAGCACCTAAACTGCATTTTTTCGACAGCGGAATGGCGTGCTACCTGTTGGGCATCCGTGAACCGGGTCAACTTCGCCTCCACCCAATGCGCGGAGCAATTTTCGAAAGCTGGGTCGTATCCGAAACCTACAAAGCATTCGTTCACAGTGGTGTACAGCCAAATCTGTTTCACTATCGGGAGGCCCGCGGACCTGAAATCGACCTTCTCATCGAGCAGGGAGAAGAACTTGATGCCGTCGAAATCAAATCGGGTGCCACCACGTCCGCTGACTTTTTCAAAAACCTCAAGCGCTTCGCTGATCGCATGGAAAGTGCGGGTAAGACCCATCGTGTTCGATGCCGGGTTGTATATGGCGGCGATGATTCCCGGCAACGCTCTGATGCGCAGGTTCTTTCCTGGCGCCACGTTCAAAAGGTGGTCGCGGATTAGGGACCTTCCCAGCTGGAGCAAGATCCTCTTGCGAGATTATATAGCGAATATCAGAAGATCCGATTTGATTGAAGATGAAACTGGATGCTTGCGGCCAGAGGCAGTTCTGAGCCTTAAACCCTAAACCGATCAGTTCAAGAATAAACCTGTTTTGGGTAGCATGACGAAAAACGTCGACCCCGCATCGAGGCGACTTTCCACCTTCACCTTTCCGCCGTGGGCTTCAACGATGGCCCGAACCAGGCTCAGCCCCAGGCCCAGACCACGCTTGGATCGGCTGCGGTCGCTGCGGTAGAGCCGATCCCAGATCTGGTTGATTTCCTCCGGTGCAATCCCGATCCCCTGGTCGGTGACCACGATGACGGCGAACGGGCCGTCTTCGTGGGCCGAAATGTCGATCGAACCGCCCGGGCGGCTGTATTTGATGGCATTGTCGAGGAGATTAGCGGTGATCTGCTGGATGCGGTTTCGGTCGGCATGAATCAGCAGTTCGTCCGGCAGGCGGGTGTGGATGGTCATTTGCCTGTCTTCGGCGATGATCTCGTAGAGATCGACCACGGAGTGCACGATTTCCGGTACCGAGACATCCGTCTTGTTCAACCGCATCGCGCCGGTCTCGGCTTCGGCCACATCCATCAGCGTGTTCAGCATGGTCAGGACCCGGTCGGATTCCTCCATACAATCGGCTAGAGCCTCCTGTAAAGGACCCGAATCCTGATTCTTCTGCAGGGCGAGTTCGGCTGTTCCCCGCAACCGGGTCATCGGTGTTCGCAAATCGTGGGCGACATTGTCCAGGGATTCGTGCATGGCCCGGATGAGGGAATCATTTTTATCCAGCATCCGGTTGAAAAGACTGACGAGCTCATCGACTTCACCGCGTCCGGATCGGGCAGGGACCCGGCTGCTCGTATCGCCGGTCTCGAGAATTTTGCGTACCGTCTGGATCAACTGCCGGACGGGGCGCATTGCGCGGAAGGTCAGAAA
>JBATHN010000328.1:0-3257 GCA_049666885.1 Desulfobacterales bacterium | reverse complement strand
GGCGTGGTCAGCGACATCATTGAATAGCGGTGGAAGACTACCTTTATGATAGCGAACACGAAGATCAGAATCAGGCTGAAGGCTTACGATCACAAACTTCTGGATCAATCCGTATCAGACATCGTCGATACCGCGAACAAGACCGGCGCTAAGGTCGTCGGTCCCATACCGCTGCCGACCCAGATCAACAAGTTTTGTGTTCTCCGCTCGCCTCATATCGATAAAAAGTCCCGTGAGCAGTTTGAAATGCGCACGCACAAGCGTCTGCTGGACATCCTGGAGCCAACCCAGCAGACCGTGGACGCGCTCATGCAACTGGATCTTTCACCGGGTGTGGACGTGGAGATCAAGCTCTAACCTGTCGGCGTCCCTTAAGCATAGTGAATTCGGCCCGGGAATCCCGGGTCTTTCGCGACGGCCTCGGTTGAACCCGTCAGACGGTTTCGAGCGGTGACGCCTGATGGTCGAGTAACATCTGCACAGAGGGGTTTAAAAAGAAAATGTGTAAAGGCTTATTGGGAAGAAAACTGGGAATGACCGGGTACTTCACCCCAGCAGGTGAGTTTGTTCCGGTGACAGTCATGGAAGTCGGTCCTTGTGTCGTCACCCAGATTAAAACGGTAACCAGTGACGGATACAACGCACTGCAACTGGGTATGGGAACGAGGAAGGCCAAGCGCGTCAACAAACCGATGCAGGGTCATCTGAAGAAAAGCGGCGAAGCGACATTTGCCTTTCTACGCGAAGTTCCGGTCGACAATCCGGAGGAGTATAAACTCGGTCAGAGCGTGACCCTGGATCTGTTCGATATCGGTGAGAAAGTGGATGTTGTTGGAACGACGAAGGGCCGCGGGTTTTCCGGCGTCATCAAACGCCACGGGTTTCATCGCGGTCCGGCAGGACACGGCAGTAAAAACGTTCGTCCTCCGGGATCGATCGGCACCAGTGCCTGGCCGTCAAAAGTGACCAAAGGCAAAAAAATGCCCGGCCAGTACGGGGCGAATCGAAAGACCGCGTGCAATCTTACAATCGTTGACATCCGCCTGGCCGAAAACCTGTTGTTGTTGAAAGGGGCGGTACCGGGCTATGCATCCAATATGGTGCTGGTCAAAAAAGTGAAGTTTGCCAAGAAGAATTCATGATTGATTGGCGGAATTCCGAAAACTAACGTCGCATAAAAAAGGTGCGGCCGTTTGGGGTCCGATTCAACTGACCCTTGTTTTTGAGTGGGGATGACCATGGCAGTGATCGATGTAGTGAACAGCAAAGGCGAAAAGATTTCGGAGCGTGAACTTTCGGACGCGCTTTTCAATGTTGCGCCAAAAACAAGCGTTCTGCACGAGGTTGTGACGGCCCAGTTGGCCGGCCGCCGCTCTGGAACCGCATCGACCAAGCGGCGGTCAGAAGTAAGTGGCAGTACACGCAAACTCTACCGGCAGAAGGGCACCGGCCGGGCGCGCCGCGGTGATATTAAGTCGCCCCTCATGCGCGGCGGCGGCGTGGTCTTCGGCCCGCATCCCCGGTCTTTTGCGTCCAAGGTCTCAAAGAAGGTCAGAAAACTGGCACTGAAAATGGCGCTGACCAGCAAGTTGCAGGGAAACGAACTGGTGGTGCTGGACAAATTCGACCTGGAGAAGGTGAAGACCAAGGATTTTATCGGGATCGTTCAAGCCCTCCGGCTTGATAACGCCTTGATCGTGACGGATAAAAAGGACGAAACTCTCGAACTTTCTTCTCGGAACGTCCCCCGGATCAAGGTGCTGAGAAGTGAAGGGCTCAACGTGTACGATATTCTCAAATACAAAAACCTGGTCCTGCTGGAGCCCGCAATCAACGACATTGAAGGGAGGCTGCTGGCATGACACTACAGTATGACATCATTATAAGGCCGGTTGTCACCGAAAAAACCAACATCCAGAAGGAGGCGGCCAACCAGGTGACTTTCGAGGTGGACCGCAAGGCCAACCGCATCGAGGTCCGGCGCGCGATCGAGCGGATTTTCAATGTGAGGGTCACCAACGTGCGGACGATGCAGGTCAGGGGCAAGTTCAAACGCAGAGGCCGAGTTCTCGGAAAGCGGCGCGACTGGAAAAAGGCGATTGTGACCTTGCGGCCGGGGGAACGGATCGAATTTTTCGAAGGGGTGTAACCATCGATTCGAACCGCTTATGGTATATCCGGTTTAGGAGTGTGGCATGGGAATAAAAAAAGTAAAACCGACTTCGCCTGGACGCCGTTTTCAGGGCTATTCGGCATTCGATGACATTACCGTGAAGGCTCCCGAAAAGAGCCTGCTGCGCCCTCTCAACAAGAGTGGCGGTCGCAACGTCATGGGGCGCGTTACCTGTCGTCATCGGGGCGGTGGACACAAACGATATTACCGCGTCATCGATTTCAAGCGCAATAAAATCGGTATTCCGGCCAGGGTTGCCACTATAGAATACGACCCCAACCGCAGTGCACGAATCGCCCTGCTGCACTATGCCGACGGCGAGAAACGCTACATTCTGGCACCTCTCAATTTGAAGGTCGGTGACACGGTTGAGGCCGGACCCGAGGTCGACATTAAGCCCGGCAACGCCCTGCCACTGAGCAACATACCGCTGGGAACCCACATTCACAATATCGAGCTGCGGGCGGGAAACGGCGGTCAAATCGCGCGAAGTGCCGGAACGTTTGCCCAGTTGATGGCCAAGGAGGATCGCTACGCACTGATCAAACTTCCTTCCGGCGAAGTACGCATGGTCCTGTTGAACTGCCAGGCCACCATCGGCCAGCTCGGCAATGTCGAACACGAAAACATCTCGATCGGCAAAGCCGGTCGCAAGCGCTGGTTAGGACGCCGGCCCCGTGTTCGCGGCGTGGCCATGAACCCGGTCGACCATCCGATGGGCGGTGGTGAGGGCCGCTCGTCTGGCGGTCGCCACCCGTGCAGTCCGTGGGGGATGCCCACAAAGGGCTTCAAGACCCGTAAGCGAACCAAATTCAGCAATCGGCTGATTGTGAAACGGCGCTCGAAAAAATAGTAAGCGTTCACAGGGCACCGCATCTGCTAGGCACTTGAAGTACAAAAGTACGTCTGTGCGCCCGACGCCTTGCATCTGCCTGCCCCGTGAAATGCGAAGCCTATTTCCCTGGGGCGGCACCCTGTAAACGCTTAAAATTAGGTGGTTTAAAGCGCATCGGACTTTGCAACCCTGTGAATGGTTACGAAAATAAAGACCACATCTCCTGATCTTTGGAGCGGACCCATGAAC
>JBATHN010000327.1:0-4168 GCA_049666885.1 Desulfobacterales bacterium | reverse complement strand
CCGTCATATCTTCCTGAACACTAAGAAGCTGAGCGCTCTCACCCACTGGAACTCCGCGGCTTGCTTGCCTATCTCCATCACCTGTTTCACCTGCCGGACCAGCAGCCTTGTCGCTCCGCACCTTATCACCAACTGCCCATACCGGAGATACCGCCACGGTTAAGATGAGAGCCACAGAAACCATCATTGCGAACAATTTTTTCATAATTCCTCCTGTTTTGGTTAATGGTGTTCGCCTTGAAAAGGCGACTATTAAAGCATTAACGTCGGCAGGAGGAAAAGGTTACAAAGTTTTACAATTTTTTTTATTTCTGAGGGTTGTGATTCCGGGAATAAACAATTGTATTGTGCATTACGCAGGTCTTTGGTAACGATTTTATAGAATTTCCGATTAAATCAGAGGGGTTTTCATGCCAACCGTTTTAACGCATCCGGCAATCCCACTTGCCATTGGTCTCGGGCTGGGAAGGGATGTTGTTCCAACTCCCTTGCTCATTGCCGGTGTTGCAGTGTCGGTGATGCCGGATCTTGACGTCCTCGCCTTCCGGTATGGTATTTCCTACGCATCAAATTTCGGTCATCGCGGTTTCAGTCACTCGCTGTTATTTGCAGCGGCCCTGGCGCTATTCGGCGCGGGCGCTTTCCGATATTTCCAGACCAGCTTTGGCCGCGTCTTTGTGTTCTTGTTTCTTGCCGCAATTTCCCACGGTATCCTGGATGCATTCACGAACGGTGGTCTCGGTATAGCCTTTCTGTGGCCGTTTACTGCTGAGCGATATTTTGCGCCGGTTCAGGTGATCCAAGTTGCACCCATTGGGATCTCAAGGTTCTTGTCTCCGCGTGGTGTATCGGTTTTGATTTCCGAGCTTCTCTGGGTGTGGCTTCCGTGTATAATAATTGGGATTGGACTGTATGCATTGAAGGGGGCGATTGCCGTGACGTTTGGTTGGCTCAGTCACGGCAATCAGTATAATGGGTGAGCCACTTAGCCGGTGTATCTTTGGTGTTGAACTGAAAGTATCGAAACGGGAAGGAGTCGGAGGATAATGGAGAACGCGTGTAAAGGCTGGGAGATACTGAACGCAAAGGATTTCCGTGACATAAACCCGGGGGATCGTATCCTGATGGGGCCCGGCCCCAGTGATGTTCCCGCGCGGACGCTGCAGGCCTTAGCCGCACCCTGTATTGGACACCTGGACCCCTACTTTCTGGCGATCATGAACGAGGTCCAGCAGCTGCTCCGTTTTTTGTTTCAAACCGAGAACGAATTGACGATCCCAGTCTCAGGGACCGGCAGCGCCGGAATGGAAACCTGTTTTGTCAATCTGGTCGAGCCGGAAGACGAGGTGGTCGTCTGCGTCAACGGGGTTTTCGGAACGCGCATGGCGGATATCGTCAATCGTATCGGCGGCAAACTGATCCGTATCGATGCCGAATGGGGAACGGCCATTGACCCCCGGGCGGTGAAGGATTCGATAGCGGGCCGAAAACCCAAATTGGTGGCTGTGGTCCATGCCGAAACCTCAACCGGCGTATGCCAGCCCCTTGAGGATCTGGCCCGGATCAGCCACGATGCCGGCGCGCTTTTTCTGGTGGACACCGTCACGTCGCTGGGGGGCATGCCCGTTGCCATCGATGATATGCACATCGATGCGGTCTACAGCGGCACTCAAAAATGTATCTCCGGCCCTCCTGGCCTTTCACCGGTTTCCTTCAGCCGGGCAGCCGTCAAGGCAATGGAACAGAGAAAAACCCCAGTTATAAGCTGGTACCTCGACTTGAGCATGGTTCGCGATTACTGGGGAACCGAAAGGAAATATCATCACACGGCACCCATTAATATGATCTACAGCCTGCGCGAGGCACTGCGCCTGATTACCGAAGAAGGTTTGGATGTGCGATTCGAGCGGCACCGCCTGAACCACCGGGCCTTGGTTGCCGGTATTGAGGCTATGGGGCTTTCAATGCTCGTTCCGGAGCCCATCCGGCTGCCCATGCTCAACGCGGTTCGGATACCCGAGGGGGTCGAAGATATAGCGGTTCGCAAAGTACTTCTCAATCAATATGGCATCGAGATCGGCGGCGGGTTGGGCCAATTTGCCGGCAAGGTCTGGCGGATCGGTCTGATGGGACATTCTTGCCGCCGCAAAAACGTGCTCCTCCTACTGGCAGCCCTGGAAACTGTACTCAAATCAGCAGGGCATCCGGCACGGCCGGGAGCGCTCGATGCGGCCACAGCGGTATACGATCAGGCCTGCTAGCCCACGTATGACATTTAAAATAACCGATAGGTATCAAGGAGGAGGGTGATGCTGACCGATAGCTTTATTGGAGAGCTGCGTAACATTGTCGGTGAATTCCAGGTATCGGTGAACCGGGCGGACACCGAACTCTATTCCTATGATGCCTCGCTCGCCAGGGGTCAACCGGGGGTTGTGGTTTTCCCGGCCGACACCCGTGAAGCATCGAAGATCGTACGTGCGACCAATCGGGCCGGTATAACGTTCGTGCCGCGCGGATTTGGAACCAATCTTTCGGGCGGCACAGTGCTGCCATCCGGTGGTCTCGTGATCTGCCTGTCCCGGTTCAATCGCATCCTCGAGGTATGTCCCCAGAGCCGCCATGCGGTCGCCCAACCCGGCGTCACCAATCTTGAACTTCAAAACGCCCTCGCGCCGCTTGGTTTTTTCTATGCCCCGGACCCCGCCAGTCAAAAAGTGGCAACGCTGGGGGGCAACGTCGGCGAAAACTCCGGGGGACCACGCTGCTTAAAATATGGTGTCACAACAAACCACGTGCTCGGTATGGAGATGATACTGCCGGATGGAGACATCATACGAACGGGTGGGCCGGCACTCGACCCGCCAGGCTATGATTTGCGGGGCGCGATCATCGGCAGCGAGGGCACCTTGGGCATCGTGACTGAAATTACCGTTCGAATTCTTCCGTTTCCGGCATCCATCATCACGATGCTGGCCATTTACAATGATATCGGCGATGCCGCGCGTTCGGTGTCGGACATCATTTCCGCCGGCATGGTGCCGACCACATTGGAAATGATGGATGCTCCCATCATCAAAGCGGTGGAGGACAGTTACGCCTGTGGATATCCCCGGGATGCCGCGGCGGTTTTGATCATTGAGGTGGAAGGTCCGCAAACCGGCCTCAGGGAGCAGGCACGGCAGATCGATGGTATCTGCATGCGCAACAACTGTCGCAGCTTACATGAAGCCAAAGACAGTGCCGAACGGAACCGGCTCTGGGAGGGCAGGCGCGGCGCTTTTGGAGCAGTGGCCCGATTGGCCCCGAATTACCTCGTAAACGACTGTTCGGTGCCGCGAACCAAATTGCCGCAGGCACTGGCCACGGTGGCCGATATCACCAAAAAATATCGCTTCGAACACGGGAACGTATTTCATGCGGGCGACGGCAACCTGCACCCATTGATATTGTTTGATTCCCGGGATCCGGATCAGTTAACGCGCGTTAAAAAGGCCGGCTGGGAAATCATGGAGGCCTGTGTCGCCCTCGGCGGGACCATCTCCGGCGAGCATGGCATCGGTCTGGAAAAGATGGAAGCCATGCGTTTGGTTTTTTCCGAAGAAGATTTCGAGGCCCAACGATCCCTTAAACGGGCGTTTGACCCCGACGATCGGCTCAATCCCGGCAAGGTGATCCCCGTTGCGGGCCGGGCCGCTAAAATCGACGGCGTGAAGGGCATGCGTCCGGATTTTGGGCTGCCGGATGTGGTGCATACCGCCGAACAGGAACTCTTGGGAAAAATTCGGGAAGCCATTGCAGCCAAGCAGCCGATTATACCTCTTGGCTGCGGGACCACTCCCGACTTCGGCAATCTAACGGATTCAGGGTCATTGCCCCTCCACATCAGCGGTCTCGATGAGGCCATCGAGTATGATCCGCCCAACCAGGTCGTGACGGTTAGCGCCGGTATGCACTTGAATGCATTACAAAACAAGCTGCGGGCCAATGATCAGTGGTTGCCGCTGCGTCCGACGATGTCTCTGCTCAGGCATTCGATCGGCGGCGTGGTTGCGCTGGCCGCCTGCGGTCCGGAGCGCATGGCTTACGGCGCTCCCCGGGATCTTTTGCTCGGGTTGCGTTTTATCAGCGGAAAAGGGCACTTTGTTTCAACCGGCGGCAAAGTTGT
>JBATHN010000326.1:0-8242 GCA_049666885.1 Desulfobacterales bacterium | reverse complement strand
GTGGTGATCTGCAAGCCTGCCAGAGCCAGGATTCCCACTGTAAAAATGACCATGGCCATCAGCGCCTCGATCAATGCAAACCCATTTCGATCTGTCGATCGATCAGTCATCACCCGTTCAAAGAGATCCCGCCTCATGAACCTGTCCTTTTTAATTCCGGATTCACTGGTGTCTTCTTTTCAGCGCAACCCGAGGTTGCGACAATTGACGACAGTGGTCAGAAGTTCGCGCTTGTAGTGGTCACCGAAAAAGAGAACCTTGTCTCCCACCACGTATGTATCCGTGTCGAGATAACCCCGAAGCGGTGACCGCGTGCGGGCCAGGAGCCAAATTTGAACAGCCCTAATCCGGTTGATCGGCACCGCCGGGGTCAGGGCCGCGTCGTCGATCCGCCCGTTGCCGTCGAGATCGTCTGCGCTGTCGAGCATTCCGTCGGCGTTGCTGTCTAAGCGCAAGTCCAGAAACCCATCCGCGTCGCTATCGTAAGCCCAGATGATGTTGCGGCCGCTTGTGTCGATCTCTCCGTCGGGGAGCGCAGCCCCGTGGTCGTCATCAAAAGCATACCCGAAGGCTACCGCCTGAAAACTTTCGGCCAGCGGCTGCAGTCCGCCGGCACCGACGCTGCGCCCCAAAGGAGCAGCTCCCGCATCGGCGACACCGTCCCGATTGCGATCCCTGGTCGTCGAAAAACCGAACCCGACGAGGTCTTCGGAATCGCAGAAATCACTGTTTCTCAAGCGGTCCAGACGGAACTGAAGGTAATGCGCCCCGGCAGCAGTGAAACGCGCCAGGTCGCCGGCTTCGTCCCGACCGGGATCCGCCGCATCGACTCGGCCGTCACAATCGTTGTCGATCAGATCAGAACCCCTGAAATCGTGCGACCCGTCATTGTTTTCATCTCGCCATGTGGCATCGTATCCCGCCATGCGGATGTCGTGCTGCATCAACGTGAACGCTGCCCGGATATTTTGCTGAATTTCAATGATCATTTGTTGACCGGCATGGGTTCTCAGCTGGGAGCCGAAAGCCGCGTAAACGGCAGTGAACACCAGTCCGGCAATCGCCATGGCGATCATCAGCTCGATTAAAGTAAAACCGGTGTGAGTGGTGCACGTCGGCTGCTTCTCACCGACCCTCTTCGGATGATGTTTTCTTTCCATCAGTTCACCCGGCAGTTGCCTGACGCATAGACAGTTATCTTTCTAATCAGTCCGTCCGCGTTCTTGAGATAGATATTGCGATTGATGTCCATCAGGTGGCCTTTGCTGTCGAACCGCAGACGATGATGGACAAAACTCGTGTGGCTGAGCTGGACGCCTTCCGGCACTTTTCCGCGGCCCACCAGCGGTTCGCCGGCTTCGGTCTGCCGTGTCCATTCATCGGCACCGCCGATGCCGTTGTCGACAAAAGCAATGTATTCGCCTTCGAGTATGCCGTTTCCGTCCGGGTCAAAAAGGACGACCACACGGCTGTTTTCCTTTACGGCGCGAAGCCTCGCGTTCTGGAGCATCGAGAAGATGTCCGTCACCGCTTCCCTGAGCTTGTAGCGCGACCGGCAGGATATGAAATTGGAAACACTGAGCGTCGCCAGGACGGCAACAATCGCAAGAACGGTCATCAGTTCGATGGCCGTAAACCCCGAACACTTTCTTTCCATTTCATCACCTCCGTCTGAAATGACTCGCGTCGCATTCGCCAAGTTACGGGTGAAGATAGATCCGATGCCCCGCAATCGAAACTGGAAGTATACCTATCGGTGGAAATCCAGATGGGCAACACAAAAAAAACACCTAAGCGTCGTAAGCGTTGTAGGGCGAAAATTAAGGGTTCACGTAAAAATAAATTCGCAATTTAGGGCGTTGAGGCGCCCGTCCGACGAGGCGTTAAAACAAACGAATATCAGGATATTCAGAGTTTTAGCAACGCGGGTGGACGGGATAAATCGGCGACCAAAATGTGACGTTATTTTTGAATGAGCCCTAAGGCCAATAATTCCCCTGTTGGGGAAAGGAGGATCAGGGGGGATTTCTTATGATGACCGCTTGGAAAGACCTCCAATCTATCTTTTTCAAAGGGTGACTTTCAAAGGCAGTCTTAAAGTTAATAACAGTGGTGAGAAAAAGACGGAAGAATGAGTGAAAGTAAAGAAAGAAAAGAAGTCAAGAAGGAAAAAGAGTTTTTAGCGTCCAAGAAGACGGTTCGCGGCGTTTTGCACGCTGTGCATTCGATCAAAATATTTTCATTCTCTTTTGAGTTGATGCTAAACCGAAGCCCTCAGATCGGCTCTGACAAATTCGACGGCATTGCGGAATATCTTTATTCCCGTCGTCGGTCCTGATTTCATCTTCTCCTTTTTTCTGCGCGACAATTCTTTCTGCCGAGACCAAAGAGGGTGATTGGTGAAATGGTTGTATGCCTCCGGGTGCGGCATCAGGCCGAACACTCGACCGCTCGGGTCGCAGATGCCGGCGATATCTTCGACCGAACCGTTGGGGTTGTAAGGAAATTGACACCCGGCCGGTTGCCCGTCCGGAGCGACATAGCGCATGACCACTTGATTGGCCGAGGTCAGGCGTTCAATGACAGGCGGTTCGGCATAAAATTTTCCTTCTCCGTGTCTCACGGGCAGATCGAGTTGTTCGATCTCGCGGGTAAAGATGCAGGGGGAATCGCTATTGACGGTCAGGTTCACCCAATCATCACGGAAATTGCCGCCGTCGTTGTATGCCAATGCGACGGCACGGCTGCTATAGTCGTGATCGAAACCAGGCAGCAGACCCAGATTGACCAGGGTCTGAAAACCGTTGCAGATGCCCAGGATCAGCCTGCCTTTATCGATAAACTCGCGAATCTGGTCTCCGATCCTGGTCTTGAGGCGTACGGCTTGGACCACGCCCGCGCCATGGTCATCGCCCCAGCTGAAGCCGCCTACGAAAGCCAAAATGTGGTAGTCGGCAAGCCTTTCGCTGCCGTCGATAAGGGAATTGATATGGACTTTGTCCGGTGCGGCTCCCGCCAATTCGAACGCATGGGCGGTCTCGTTATCGCAGTTCAACCCGTAACCGGTGAGCACCAGTGCCTTGACTGTTTCCATGCGGTCTCCAAAATTCCACCCAACAGACTCAACTGAGTTTCATGCATCTTGGTAATAGTCAGTTTAGTTTATTGAGTTTACTAAGTTTATTGAGTTTATCGAGTGAAAGGATATCATCGATTTTATCGAATGAGCACTCAAAACGTTATGACCACCACGAGTTACGGGTTACAGGTTGCGAGGTCTGAGTTTCGAGTTTCAAGTTTCAAGTTTCTATTTACTGGTTACGGGCACCGGGTTATCCGATTGAAGGTACCCAGATTATTTTCGTACTATATCAGGTCACCAAATAGCCGCTTCCATGCTGCCTTCAACTCCGGAACACCCAACGACGCGAGGGTGCGGCTGTCCAAACCCGATAGCGAGAAGACGGGCTCCTCGGTGATGTGTCCTACGCAGGCACAGGGCAACCCCTCGAAAAGCGTTTCGAACGCCCCCCGCCGCTGCGGATCGACGGTCACGATGAACCGGCCGGCAGATTCGGAAAAAAGGGCTGTGTCGCTGCGGTCGACCCGCTCTCGCGGCATCCGGGCAAGATCGGCCTGCAGACCGTGGTTGCCCGCCATCGCCACCAGGGCCAGGTGAATGCCGAGGCCGCCACGGTAGACGCCGTGAACAGAAGCGGGCAAGCTATCGACAATAGCGCTTTCCAATGCCCGATAGACCTCCTTGAAGGCCTGCGGGCGCACCTGCGGAACGTTCAGCCCCGTGTAGCCCAAGTGCTGGTAGTATTCCGATGCCCCCAATTCATTGCGGGTGACACCGAGAACGTAGACCAGGTCACCGGGCACCTTGCTGTCCATCGTGACGCAAGCGGCCACATCCTCGATGACCCCTATGGCCGTAAATTGCAGGGTCTCCAGAGCCGATACTTTGTGGACTTCGCCGTAGCGTCCCGGCAAGTGCCCGTCGACATACATGCTGTCTTTGCCGGAGAGCAGCGGAATTTCATAATCGAGGCACATGTCTTTCAGGGCCCTGCAAGCCCTTACAAGTTGGGCGGCTTTAAAGCGTCCGTCCGGATTGGTGGCCGGATCATACTGGATATTCGGCCAGCAGAAATTATCGACCCCACCGATGTGATCGAGCCGAGCGCCCACAGCCAGCAGTCGGCGCACCGCTTCGTCGATCGTGCAGGCGGTCATGTGATACGCGTCGATAGCCGAATAGGTGGGCAACAACGCCTGGGCCATGGCCAGTCCACGGGTGGAATCGAGCAACGGCCTTGTGACCGACGCGTCGCTGCTGACATCGCGGTCGGCACCGACCAGTGGTTTGATCACACTGCCCCCCTGGACTTCGTGATCGTACTGCCGGAATATCCATTCTTTTGAGCAGATGTTGGGGCGCGCCAGCATGTCGGTCAGCAGGTGCCCGACATCGGTCGGCTCTTTCAATACCGGTTCGACAAGTCCGCGCTTCTCCGGTGACTGCCAGCGGGCGTTGAACTGCCACTGCGGAAAACCGGATTCGAGCAGGTCGAGATCGACAAATGCGCAGGTTTGGCCGTTGTAGGTAATGTGCAGTTTACCCGAATTCGTGTAGTGCCCGATAACCGTGCTCTCGACCGCATGCCGGGCCGACAGCGCCATGAAGCGTTCCAGGTCTTGCGGTCTGACGGCTACGGTCATTCGTTCCTGTGATTCGGACACCCAGATTTCCCACTGATCGAGGCCCTCGTACTTTAGGGGCACCTGGTCCAGCGCGATTTCACAGCCGTTGGAGAATCGGGCCGACTCTCCCACAGAGGACGATAGCCCGCCGCCGCCGTTGTCGGTGATGAATCGGATCAGACCCTGGTCGCGCGCTTCCAGCAGAAAATCGTGCATTTTCTTCTGGGTATAGGGATCGCCGATCTGCACATGACCGGCGGGCGTGTTTTCCGAATACGTCTCAGAGGATGCGGTCACGCCGTGGATGCCGTCTTTGCCGACCCGGCCGCCGCACATAATGACGAGTTCACCGGGTGTGGTGCGCTTCTTTTCGGCAGGCTCACCGGCAATTCGCGCCGGCATGATGCCGACGGCGGTGACAAAGACCAGACACTTGCCGAGGTAGCCCTTGTCAAAGAGAACCTGGCCGACGGTCGTCGGAATACCCGACTTGTTGCCGCCATCGCGAACCCCCTCGATCACGCCGTCCAGCAACCGCCGCGGGTGCAGGTGCGGCTTGAGGTCACCGGCATAATTTCTTGGGCCCACGCAATACCCGAATCCGCCCATGACCAGCCGCGATCCTTTGCCGGTACCCAATGGATCACGGTAAACACCGACGATGCCGGTGATGGCACCACCGTAGGCCTCCATGTTGGACGGAGAGTTGTGGGTCTCACCGGTAATCGTGTAGTAGTGGCTTTCGCCAAAGCGGCCGACACCGGCATTGTCCCACAGGACCGATATCACCCAGGGTTTTTTCTTCTGCAGTGCAAGGGTTGGCGCCTCGATGAAGGTTTTGAAGAGGTTGTCCTCGACAACCGACTCGCCCCCGTCGCCCTCCTCGTAAATAAACCGTCCCCTGAAAGTGTTGTGGTTGCAATGATCGCTGCGAGCTTGGGAAATGTACTCCAGCTCGACATCTGTAGGCTCGGCGAGCCCAACGGCTGCCCGTGCGGCCTTGACCTCGGGTTTCAGGAAATAGGCCCGCACGACCGGAATATCGTTCGGATTGAGTGCCAGGTTTCGTTCGCGGCTGACCTTTTGCAGTGCAGTGTCGCTGTGGATTGGAATCGTCACCACGGTCGGGGTGTGGTTCAACATCACCTTGGGAAGGATGAAGTCGACGCCGACCGCCGGATTCCAATCGCTTTTGGCATAGACTTTCCACTGCTGGATAATGTCATTGGCCAGAAGCGCAGAGGCGATCTTGTCCGCATCGGTCGCCGTCAAGTTCCGGCCCTCGAGACAATACCGCTTGGACGTGTAGACGGTCTCCCCTTTTCTCAACCGGGTCCTGAGCAGGTCCTCGATAGCCTCCACCGCCGTACTTCCGGGGTTGTCCCTCACTCCCGGACGGAATCCGACCCAGATGATCCAGTCGCCGTCGATCGGCAGCGGGTCGTAGGAAGAGATTTGGGTGACCGGATTTGTGAAAATCTCGGACTGAATGAGCTTCAGCTGTGAAGGCGAAAGATCGGCGTCGATGGTCAGCACGTTTACGGTGCGGACCTGGTCGAGCAGGATGCCGAAATAATCGCGCGCCTTGTGTCGAATACCCTCGCCTTCGGCATCGGCGAGATGGGTTTTAAGCGCAATTTCGAGTCGGTGCGGCATATCGCTCACTTAGGGCCTTGATTCATCATTACGTTCACATTTTAAAATCCCTCCCGACCTCCCTTTCACAAAGGGAAAAGAATTTTTCTCCTTTTCACAAAGGGGATTAGGGGGATTTCTTCAAGGAAGTTTACTCTACTACTGACCTGAAAAAATTCGGGTGATGTCGTTGTAAAAAACAAAAATCATCAGCAAGATCAGCACGAACATCCCTGCTTGCTGGGCGACTTCACGGACCCGGATGCTGACCGGTCTTCCGATGATCATCTCGATGGCAAAGAAGAGCAGATGTCCGCCGTCCAGCACCGGTATCGGTAAAATATTGAGAATCGCGAGGTTGACGCTGATGAGGGCGATAAAGAACAGCAGGTTTGTGGCCCCCAGCTTGGCCTGCTGACCGGCCAGTTCGGCGATCATGATCGGTCCACCGATGGTCTTGGTAGAAACCGTGCCTTGAATGATTTTGGCGACACTGACGACCGTCAACTCGGCGATGTTGTATGTCTGCACCACACTCTCGGTCATCGCCCCGAGCGGGTTCAACTTTTTGGAAAAGACCTCGCCGGCGGCCGTAATACCGATCACATAGCGCGGGATGTCTTCTCCGAAAATGTTCTTGGTCGTTTTCAGTTCCGGGGTCACCGTCACATTTTGGTTCATTCCGTCACGACGAAAAGTGACCTCGAGCGGCCCACCCTTGCTGGCCGCAATGATGGTCGCCATCTCGTCCCAGCTCTCTACCACACGTCCGCCGATCGACAGGATCTCGTCGCCTTTGGCGAATCCGGCCGCCTGCGCAGGGGTTCCGGACTGGGCTTCACCGATGATCGGCTTGAGGATCACGGTGCCGGATATCTGAAAAATGCCGTAAAAAATCAGAACTGCTCGCAGGATGTTGAACGCCGGTCCCGCGGCAACGATTAAAAACCGCTTAAGAACGTGCTTGTGGGTGAAGGAAATGGGGACGTCGGCCGGTTCGACCTCAGCATCCGGTTCTTCGCCGACCATTTTGACGTAGCCGCCCAGCGGCACGGCGGAGATCCGATAATCGGTAATGCCGATTTTCTTTCCGAAGATCCGCGGACCGAAACCGAGTGAAAACCGCTCGACCCCCACACCGAAGAGCCGGGCAACGAGAAAGTGTCCCAGTTCGTGAAAAAATATCAGCACACCCAGAACGATAACGAATGCAAAAATATTGGTACCCATATTAAATGGTCCTGTTCTAAACGCTCATGGCCCTATACGTCACCGATGCATTGAAATAGCACACCGGAGGTAGAGGAACATTCCTTTGTTAAGTTTGGCCCGTTTGGCCGGTTGAGCCGGTTTAGCTGGATGACGGATGTCATCAATTTTATCGAATCGGTGCTTATGAACTTTATCCTCGGACAAAAGTTAATTAGTGCCCATCCACGGTTTCATTAAGGGCACTGATTAGTTTCCGATCCAGAAATGAGCAATTTTCCGCAAATTCAAGAAAACCAAGGAATTGCGCGGAGGCGTACTCGTGTACGCCGCACAAGCGATTCCGCCGATTGACGCCGACCTGTCCCGAAGCAGGCGGGAAATTGCGGGAAAGAGCCATTTATGGACGGAAACTAATTGTATTTTGACGTTAAACAGCCATGGCCTTTTAGGCCACCACGGTGCATGAAAATGATGCGCCGGAGCCCGGATAAGCGATTGCGAAAAGGGGCTGAAGATGATTCTCTTTTTCTATAGGGCATCGATCCGCTCTTCGGCAGCAGTGCGGGCCCAGCGATCGGCTTCGAGCAATGCCGTCAGGTCCGGTTTGTCAATAACCGCATGTAATTCCATGACCGCTCGGATGATCTGAGGTATGCGCGTGAAAGCGATTCGGCCATTCAAAAACGTC
>JBATHN010000325.1:0-2203 GCA_049666885.1 Desulfobacterales bacterium | reverse complement strand
CCCCTCGGATTGGCGTTACCTGTGGCTCAACGAGAGCTTTGCCACTTTCTTCGGCTTCGGGGTCGTCGACAACTACCATCCGGAGTGGGGCATCTGGGAGCAGTTTATCGGCAGTCAAACCGAAGGTGCGCTCGTGCGCGACGGGTTGCACGAGACATTCGCGATTGAAATTCCGGGCGGCGAGCACGTGGTGATCAACACCAGCACGGCGCCGATTATCTACAGCAAGGGCGGCAGCATCCTGCGACAAGTTTTGGGCTTTATCGGCCCGGAATTGTTCCGGGACGGGCTGCACCGGTATCTGGAAACGTACGCATACGGCAATGCCGCCAGCCGGCAGCTCTGGGAGGCCTTCGAATCCTCATCCGAAAAGCCGGTGACCCGGATGATGAAGAGCTGGATCGAACAACCGGGATATCCGCTGATTACCGTCGAACGACGGGACGATCAATTGAGCTTGCGGCAGCACCGGTTCACCTACCTGCCCAACACTTCCGGACAGCTCTGGGACGTACCGATTACGGTGCGGTTGATAAACCGAAACGGCGATGAGCGTATCGTTCGACACCTCATGACCGGGGAAACCGCCGTCATCGAACTGGCTCCCGATACGGCGGCTTACAAAATCAACGCCGATCAAACCGGATTCTACCGGGTCCAGTATCTGAATCCTGAGGATCTCGAAACCCTCAGTGAACGGGTTCGTGACAAATCATTATCGACCGAAGACCGTTGGGGACTCCAGAATGACGTGTATGCTGCGGTCCGAAGCGGCAACACCGGCATCGATGTTTACCTGGCTTTTCTCGAGTATTACAGTGCTGAAGACGCCTTCCTGCCATTGAGCAGCATCGCCGCCAATTTGTTTCAAGCCTACAGCGTCCTCACCGGCGACAGCAAAAACCGGCTGGAGTCGATCGGTCGCTCCCTGCTCCAGGGAGCACTGGCCGCAATCGGTCTCGTGCCGCAAGCCGCTGAGCCTTTCACCGTTTCATTGCTGCGCGATCAGATTATGCTGCCGGCCGCGATTTTCGGCGGGCAGGATGTCATTCAGTTTGCCGAGAAACAGTTCGAGAATCTGCTTTCCGGCGGCACCGTCCATCCGGACATCCTGAAGAGCACCCTTCAGATCGGCGCCCTGGCCGGCGGGAACGCAGCCCTGAAATGGCTTCAGCAGCGGTTTCAAACGGCTATCAGCGAACATGAGCGGCTCAACATTCTGGCGGCATTGGGATGGTTCAGTGACAAACGTGTTATCGAGAGCGCCCTGCAATTTGCACTCGACGAGGTGCCCGACCGCAACAAATTCATTCCGATCATTGCGGCAACCGCAAATCCCCACGCTGTCGATCATCTCTGGGACTGGTACCTGGCGCACCTGTCGGAACTCGAAGCCTTTCATCCCCTTCTCTACGAGAGAGTGATTGCCGCGATCGTGCCGACGGCCGGTCTCAACCGGCCGGAAAGCGTCCGCGCATTTTTCAAAAAATACGTGGCGGATCATCCACAGACCGGCGATGTGGTCAGACTGGCAATGGAACATCTCGAGATCAACCTGGGGATGCGCGAGCGATCCTCATAGTTGAAGATCAACGGTGTCCATCCACAGTTTCATAAAAAGTCCTGATCAGTTTCCGATCCAGAAATGTGCAATTTTTTGCAAGTTCAAGGAAATCAGGGGTATTGCGCGGAGGCGTACTTTTGTACGCCGCACAAGCGATACCGCTGATTGACGCCGAAATTGCGAAAAAGGGCCATTTATGGACGGAAACTAACTGAGGCCGAACCCCATCGATGCATACACTCGGATGTGCGTTTTCGCTTCTGCAAGCGTTTGACCCAGGTTCCAGGGCACCATGAAACCCTCGAGCATCATCTTCCAGCCGTCTTCGTCTTTGTAAAGGGTGGCCTCTTCACAGGATACGCCGCAGCCTTCCTCTCCAATAACGTCCACCAATTCCTGCAGTAGTTCTTCTCGTTCGCTCATTTCAGCCTCCTCGATATCGTATGCCGACCCATTCACATTCCCTACAATAATGTCGCCGGATAATAATGTCGCCGGTCGACGGTGTCTTTATGTGTCCCTCACCAATGCATAATTTTTAATCATTTGATTCCGTCAGTCAATCGGGCAGAGCATCACCGGAAGGAGGACAAGCCGGGCAGCCCCGCCGATGTCACCGTGGTGGATATTTGTCGGCAC
>JBATHN010000324.1:0-1844 GCA_049666885.1 Desulfobacterales bacterium | reverse complement strand
TCGGTCTTTTTGCGGGAAAAATGAGACATCCTGTATTCCCCTTGCCCTTCTTTTATTTTAAAACTTAATTACAATTACTTACAAACACTGCCGCCGAATGAATCCACTACACCTGCATGTTCTTGGTTAAGATATCGGCGGATACTCACGCTAATAAATGAGCCCTGACTTGATCGTTACATTGTTTCAATGTTGATTCGTTACGAGTCCAAATTCGCTTTGTATCGTTGTGCTTAATTTGCTTTAGCGATCCCTGCTTGAAGCTAAAGTGGCGATTACGTCAACTTTTCACCATCGTCCTTAATGATTCCTTTGGGGTGCGAAACTTGAGTATTTATCTAACAGACTATAATGGAGATGCTTCCCAAATTCCCTGGCATGTCGTACCATTAGATAATGCTTCCCAAGTTCCTGATGCAAAGTCACCAGAAATGCTAAACCCTCCTGTAATTTTCATTTCAAAATCAGGAGAAAACGTAACTGTACGCGAAAATTGTTTATTAGAAATTGGAATCGAGAGAGACACTGAAAATGTGCCATTTCTTGTTACTCCACCACATGAAAAATCAGAGAAAATATATTTCAATTGGCTTATTTCCGTTAAATCGTTGTCCGTGATAAATTCGAAGGTTCCAAAGCCCGCCGGTCCGCTCCATGTTTTTAATACAGATTTGCCACTCTCAGAAAGTAATAACAGTGAAATCCAGGGCATTGCCTTTTGGGGTGGCGCTTCCCATAAGGTCCCACACAATTTCACATAGTTGTCGGCGTTTCGAACAGCGCCGCCTGGGGTTGAAGATGTGCCACCGTAGATAAAAAAGGTGATAGCTTTACCAGTCCGCAGGCCAGCGTTCACAAATGCATCATGAGTGTAATATGTATAGGTGGTCGTGAGGATCTGATCCCAAGACGCGATTGTTTCATCGTTAATTTTAACTTGAATGTGCGCCGTTGAACCATCTGGTCCGGCCAAGGAGGAATGGGCTTGTACAGAAGAAATCGTTAGGTTATTTATTGCGGTGAAATCCCAACCCCTTCCGTAACTATAAAAAAAGTTCTGGCTAAATCCATCGGGACTATTAAGGAATGGGTGTTGCTCACAGATTTCCTCGGCCACGGCATATGAAATAGACAGCCACATACAACAGAGAAGAAGAACGACTATCGCGAAAAGCCCCTGAAATTTTTTCATCTGTTGTCTCCTTTCCTGCCAGTGGTAAATTTATTTTACCAGACACCTCTTTTTCCATTTAGGATGTCTCAAAAACAAATCCGAAGGTGACGACAAAATGAAGGAGAACCAAGCAATGTGAGATCCGAGAGGCTTAACGAAAAAAGCGTCCGCTTCAGGTCCGGTGGAATGAAAAAGATGTTCTATTTGGTATGAAATGTACTTTAGTCAAAAAAACTAAATGTGTGTTTATCATTTCTTCTTAATGGCAATTGTTTAATGTTGTCTATAGGCAGACGACCTCATATTTATAAGGAAATCTCCCAGAGATAGGACTTTCTCCCGTTTAAGCGGATGGTAAGAAGTTTAAACGGAATACACTTTGAATTGAAATATCAAATATTTGGCGTTTTAATGATATGTCGGATGAGATCCCAACGCCCGCCAACCTCTCAATATCCAACAGAAATCAAACGAATGCCGGCATAGTTCGAGGTTGGTACTCTATAGACGTATTTAACCCTACAACGTTAGTTACGGTTCTTTTACAAGTTCTTGCAAACGCTTTTTTCTATGAGAAAGATAGGCACGATGGTTTCTCGCTTGGATCCAAAGGATCTGGCTTATCAGTGTTTCCAGGCTTTGCGGTTTCATTGGCAAAAGTACTTTGAGC
>JBATHN010000323.1:0-1885 GCA_049666885.1 Desulfobacterales bacterium | reverse complement strand
CCATACCGGTGCTGGGGATCTGCTACGGAATGCAGTACATGGTGGATGCCCTCGGCGGCACGGTCCGCCGGGCCAGCAAGCGCGAATACGGATTTGCCGAGCTGAACCTGAAAAAGACCGGGGGGCTGTTCGCCGGGGTCAGGCAAAAGGCCCAGTGCTGGATGAGCCACGGGGACTCGATTGAAAAGCTGCCGTCCGGATTCATCGTAACGGCCGTCACCGCCAACACGCCGATCGCGGCCACGGTTCACCCGCAAAAGAATCTCTTCGGGCTGCAGTTTCACCCCGAAGTGGAACACACGCCTCAGGGGCGGCAGATGATCCGCAATTTTCTATTTGATATTTGCCGCTGTCGCCGGACCTGGACCATGACGTCATTTGCCCGCGAGTCGATCACGCGGATTCGCGAACAGGTCGGCGACAAGCGCGTGATCCTCGGCCTGAGCGGCGGAGTCGACTCGTCGGTCGCGGCGGTTCTGATCCACAAGGCGATCGGCCGGAACCTGACCGGCATTTTCGTGGACAACGGCCTGCTGCGCAAGGACGAGGCCGCTAAACTCAAGGGCACCCTCACCCGGCAACTCGACCTTAACATTCGGTTTGTGAGCGCCCGCACCCGGTTCCTGAAAGCCCTTAAAGGTGTCATCGATCCGGAAAAAAAACGTAAAATCATCGGTCGGATCTTCATGGAAGTGTTCGAATCCGAGGCCGGCAAAATAAAAGATGTCCAATTTCTGGCCCAAGGCACCCTTTACCCGGATGTGATCGAATCCGTTTCCGCATTCGGCGGGCCGACGTCGGTCATCAAATCCCACCACAACGTCGGCGGGCTGCCGGCCCGGATGAAACTCAAATTGGTGGAACCGTTGCGCTATCTCTTCAAAGACGAGGTGCGCAAGCTCGGAAAAGCATTGGGACTGCCCGACGAACTCGTCTGGCGCCAGCCTTTCCCGGGACCCGGGCTGGCGATACGGGTGATCGGCGACATCACCGCGAAGCGTCTGAACGTGCTGCGCGAGGTCGATGATCTTCTGATTGAAGAAATTAAAAAAGCAGGCTATTATAAGAAATTGTGGCAGTCATTTGCAGTCCTGCTGCCGATCAAGAGCGTTGGCGTGATGGGAGATGCCCGCACCTATGAAGACATCGTTGCGATTCGGGCGGTCACCAGTCGGGATGCCATGACGGCCGATTGGGCCAAGCTGCCCCACACCTTCCTGGCCCGCGTTTCCAACCGCATCATCAACGAGGTCAAGGGCGTCAACCGGGTCGTTTACGACATCAGCTCCAAACCGCCCAGCACAATCGAGTGGGAATAAATAAAATGAGCACAGAAGACTCGGATAACTTTAAATTTGGATCCGATCAAATAAACCCGGACGACGCCCTGCGGGACGCGCCGCAGGACAACCGCGTTTCCAGACTGAGCCGCAGGGTAACGATCCTGGCGATCATTCTCCCCTGCCTGATCGGTGCGGCACTCTATTTTCTCTACAACGACCTGAAAAACCGGGTTGCTCAAAATCAAACTTACGGGTCACAGTCGGTGGAGGGCCTAGCCAAGACGCTGGACACCCGTTTGCAGGAATTTTCCGCCAAGCTCACCCAACTCGAGACAACGTTCTCCGAGCGATTGGCCGGAGCCGAAAAAAGTGTTGAAAACCTGAAGACGCAGCTTGGCAAGACCGAAAGCGGCTTGAAGAACGCCTTGGGCAGCCTGAAAACGATCGATACCGCCAAGGTGAATAAAAAAGACCAGGAAAGCCTGGCCAACGAGGTGGCGGCACTGTCGAACCAGGTTACAACCCGCGACAATGACATGTCCGAGAGACTGTCGGACCTTACAGCCGTCACTCAAAAACAGGTCAATGACCTCCTCATACTC
>JBATHN010000322.1:0-2073 GCA_049666885.1 Desulfobacterales bacterium | reverse complement strand
GCTGAATGCCAGGGACACGCTTTGCTGTATGCGGCTTTTGCCCGCACCTTGGGCATTCCTACCCGCATCGTCAATGGAATTGTCTATGCACCCGACTTTCGCGGTTTCCTTTATCACAGCTGGAATGAGAGTATCGTCGACGGTCGGTGGGTGGCCGTCGACCCGACCCTTGGCCAAATACCGGTCGATGCAACCCATATCAAATTATTGGAAGGCCAGAATCTGTCCGATTTGATGCCTCTTGTCGATATGATCGGAAAACTAAAGGTCCGAATCCTATCCACCGAATGAATTCGGTTATCGTCATCCCGCCTGCAGTTGGAAAAGTCTTGATGCGTGTGATACAAATATTCATCTTGAACCTTGTTTTTGAGTGAGCCTTTAGACGCTTTAACAGGAGGTCAAACGACGATGACCGACCCAGGCTTCACCTTCGAATGCCGCCGGATTACGGCCACCTTTATCGATCCTTTCGGTCAGCGGGTCGAAAAATCGATCGAAATTCGAACCCATCCGATTTCCGGACGCTCTTGCCGGATCGCCTTCAGCCGCGTAAACGAAAAAGATGTCGGCAACGAGGAATTACCGGATCCGCCGCCCGACCAAGGCGATCGGGCTGCCTGTCCATTCTGCCGGCCCCAGGTAAACGCGAAGACACCCCGTATTGATCCGGATATAGCGCCGGAAGGCCGCATGATGCAAGGGGATTCCCTATTGTTTCCAAACCTTTATCCTTATGGCAACCATTCCGCCGTCAGCCTATTTAATGATGATCATTTCGTTGAAATCGGTACAGCCTCCCTGTCCTCATATACCGACAGCCTCCTCAATTGCCGCAATTACCTCGAACGTGTTCGAAAACATGATCCTCTGGCGTTTTACACGGCCATCACTCAGAACCACCTGCCGTCAGCCGGCGGCTCGCTGCTGCATCCTCATCTGCAGATCAACGTCGATCGAATCGCCTCCAATCACCACCGATATTTAAAGAAAAAAACAGATCAATTTCATCGAGACACCGGCCGTGAACTTTTCTCCGTCTATCTTGAACACGAGAAAGAAGAAGGGTCACGCTACATCGGCCGGACCGGCCCCTGGGAATGGACAGCGGCCTTTGCACCGGAAGGATTTTTCGAAATCTGGGGTATTCTGCCCGGCGCCCGCTCACTGATAGCATTAAAGTCAAGTCAATGGGAGGATCTGGCAACCGGGATCATCAACATTCAACAATATTACCGCAGCCTCGGGCGCAACGGCTATAACCTGGGGCTACTGGCGATAGAGGAACCGGACAGCCGTCTCGAGCTGCGCATGGTCGTTTTGGTCCGTGCCAACTACACCCCCTGGGTGCGCAACGACCACACTGGCTTCGAGGTCATGCTGGGCGACATGACCACTTTCACGCCCCCAGAAGAAACGGCTGCAGACGCCAGACAATACTTTAGTACGAAAATAGAATCAGACCCGCAAATAGAAATTTGAAAATTGAAACTCAGAACCCGTAACCCGGAACCTGTGGTGGCTTAAGGGCCATGAGCGTATAGTCGGTAAAATCAATGAGATCCTGAAACTGACAAAACCGACTTAACTGACTCAACTGACACAACTGCAGCAGCAAAAAAATAAGGTGAGCGCCTCCACCCGTATAACCGGTTTCGAAAGACGGCTGAAACTCGCCGCCAACGCCTGAAAACCGAAAGCTCAACGTTTTCTCTTCGATCAAACTGGAGGCGGCGGCCAGAGGCAGTGCTGATATCTGAACGCTGATTAGGTTATGGCCGAAGGCCTGCATTGGGATTGGGAGTTTGACATTTGCAAGGTGTGAACCTACCGCAGGTAGTGCGTCCGGTCTTCCATGAAACGCTTGTAGATGCGATAATGAGCGGTTTGCTCGTATTCCACTGTTTTAACAGGCGTGCAGTCAAAGCTGAAAATACGGCTCTCAAGGCAAGCGAGCAGGATTGGTGAATGGGTGGCAATGATAAACTGAGCGTGTCCGGCATTCCCAGCATTTTTCAAGAGCGTCAACAATTCGAGCTGACTCTTTGGGGAAAGGGCGGTTTCCGGCTCGTC
>JBATHN010000321.1:0-3944 GCA_049666885.1 Desulfobacterales bacterium | reverse complement strand
TCCCGGACCTGCTCCACACTCGTGGGGTTGAGAATAAAACAGGCGTCGAAGTCCCCGCGATCGACACGACCGACAGCCTCCCTGGCGTCCGTGGTGTAATCGATAAGCTTTTCATTGTCGAGACGGGCCTGATCGAAGTCCAGGAATTCAGTGAAGATCAGGCGGGTCAACACCGTAACGTCCAGTTGACGCAGCGGTCCCGGACAGTCAAGCCCGAAAAGGTCACTGAGCTCAGGCGAATTTTTGAGCGTCAGGTAGTAAAAGGCCCGTCGACCTTTTGCGGCCATGCCGATAGACTGCCCGATGCTGCTGCCGTTCAGCTTGCCGATGAAGCGTTCAAGTGCGCCGTCACGCTCTGACCCGCGAAAAGATATCGTTTCGATCTCGAAATAAGGTTTCGCCCTGACCAAAAGGCGATCGATCGCCGATGACGGCACATCCCGGAGCAGGCGGTGCGCCGGACGGATGACCAGCCCCGGGTCGGCCATGCTGCAAAGGTACATCATAACGAAGTTGGCCGGATGCCCGTCGGAAAGGTTCGGATGGCCAGCACGGACCCAGTTGCGGTAGTTCAGCGCCGTCTCATAACGGTGGTGGCCGTCGGCGATGTAGAGTTTTCGGGATTGCAGTGCAGCGCCGATGTTCAGCACACTGTCGGAATCGACAATGCGCCAGAGTTTGTGTTGGAACCCGTCATGCGCTCTGAAGGCGATATCAGGTGTCCGCTGGGCCGTTAGATGCTGTGTTAAGTTGATGAAATCCCCGTCGTCATCCGGGACCATTGCGAATATCGGGCTGAAATTAGCGTGACAGGCCTTCATCAGTGCCAGCCGCTCCGACTTGACATTGGTGAAGGTTCGCTCGTGAGGCAAAATGATGCCGGCATCAAACGGGACCAGTCGCACAACCGCGATCAGTCCAGAACGCGTGACCGGCCGGTTATCGGTGGTGAAGTCGAGAGTTGTCAGATAAAAGGCCGGCGCGGTGTCGCGGACAAGCGACCGGTCCGCGAGCCAGTTGTGCAAATAGTCGGCCGCCCGGCTGTGCTGGTTGTGCGACGGTATGTCGTCTGCAGAGGCCTTGCCCAGAATAAGCCGGACCACATTGTGAGGACTGCGCGCGTAAAACACCTCTTGTTCGGTATCCGAAATCACATCGAACGGCGGCGTTATGACATCGGCCAGATTGTTGACTATGTCCGGATTATATAAGATCCCCCGGAAGGGATTGACGTCGGCCATCGCTTGTCTTTCCTTGCATTCAGGTTTCGTTGAGTGATTCCACTCTTCAAATTCAGTCGCTATAGCCGGGGACATCGTAACCGTTCACAGGGTTGCAAAGTCCGATGCGCTTCAAGCCACCTAATTGTAAGCGTTTACAGGGTGCTGCAGGTGCAAGGCGTCGGGCGCGCAGACGTACTTTTGTACTTCAAGCGCCCGACAACAAAGCAGATGCGGTGCCCTGTGAACGCTTACCCACCGTTTGTTCCTGAACAATCCCAACGCTTTAGGACTATCGCCTCGTTCCTTCACGACTGTGCATTTTTTACGCACCTTTCCCAATAGGCTTTCCTGTAAGGGTATTTATTACCCGACTTCAAACCGCCTGACTCCTGTAAGCCTACCAATTTATATCTAAAGCACTAACTAATTCAAACGGTTAAGCAATAATATCACATTGTGGTATAGTTTGTGCTCATTAAATTGGTTAACAGTAACCCGTATTAAACCCAAAAAAGAGACAATCTATGAAATCAGAATACCGAAAAGATGTATCAGAGAAACCCTTAGCTGCCGATTGCTGCAGCGGTCATTCGCGCCAGGAATTACGCCCAACCTTAGGCGCACTTGATGAACATTTTTTCGACCACACTCGGGCTACGTTCACCGTACATGGAATGACCTGTGGTGGTTTGCGCCAAAAGAATTAAAAACGCTCTTATCAAACTACCGGGCGTTTTCAGGCAACCGGTTGGGATGGATCGCCGCCCGGTGGCCATCACCGCAGCGGTGCACTTACCTTTCCGGCTTTCCCGCCGTACACTGAAACCGTTGCCCTTGTTATCAGAGGTGTCGGCGAGGCTTCGGAGCGAGTCTTAACCTGGCGAGTGCAGCCGTGATTCAACAGGACAGAATGATCCGCCGGTTGACGCTGACAAAAGCATAGCAAGGGAGGTGAATACAATGGCCGAACGAATCGGAATAGTTCTCCATTCTTTCGACAATGGAATGGCGGAAGTGGTCACCGACCGCAGAAACGCCTGCGGCGGGTGCGAGCACTCGCACGGGTGCCGGTCGTGTCTGACCAGCGCCAAAATGGTCTCAACGGTGCAAAACCCCGCCGGCGCCGGTCAGGGTGATGTGGTTTCGATATACCTCAAGGAATCCGCCCTCTGGACCGGTGCCGTTTTTCTCTACATCATTCCGATCTTGTGGTTTATGGCCGGGGCTTTTGTCGGTGCGAGATTGGGTAGTGACTGGGGAATAGACGAATCCGGTGCCGCCATCTTGATGGGGCTACTGGGACTCGCGATTGGTTTTTTGATGGCGAGGCTCATCTCGAAGTCTTCGAGCTTCGGCCCGAAGATCGTTCCACGGATCGTCCGAGTCGTCGAACATGCAAAAACGAAAGGGGAACATGGTCATCATAACGGTATCAACACCTCCCCGAATGCCGCCTGCTGCGGATAGAACATATGCACAACTTGACGTTCAGATAATGACGGCAAACGGCTCGACCGCATTTCGGGATTCACCGCCGATAACTGGACAAGAATGAGAGTGCGCGTTCCCATCCGGTGCACAAGGTATTACTATGGATGAAATTGGATTGATAAATCGCTTGGGAAGTAAGGGTCATACTATGGATCAACCGGATTTGAATCCGCTGTTTAAAACAGGAAGCATCATCGATGAAAAATGGGTACTGATCGAGCGTATCGGCAAAGGCGGGATGGGCGAAGTCTACCGTGCACACCAGCTTAATCTAAACAGGGATGTGGCCATCAAAATCATTTCGGAAGAGCTGCTCGAGAGCTTTGAGGAGAATTCTGAAGAAAAAGCGGCTGTGCTCGATCGACTCCATCGGGAAGTACAAACCATGGCCCAGGTGCGGCACACGAATATTCTCCAGATTTACGATTTCGGTACATTACAAACTCGCAAGGGAAATAAGGTCGTGCCGGTGCAGTATATCGTTATGGAATATATACCCGGCAACACCCTGCGCTTCACAATGTCCGAAGAAGGGTTTGCCGACGACCCTGATTTGCTTCGCGCTTGGTTGACAAACTATTTCCTGCCGATATTGGAAGGCGCGGACGCCATCCACCAAAGCGGCATTGTGCATCGGGATATCAAACCGGAGAATGTCTTCATGGACGGCGAAATACCCAAGATTGCCGACTTTGGCCTGGCCCGCAGTGTTCGCATGCGGGCGATATCAAATTCCTGGGACGTGAAGGGGACCATGAACTATATGGCACCAGAGCAATTTATGGACTTTCGCAAGGTCGGTTCCCAGGCTGATATTTATGCCTTGGGAAAAATTCTTTATGAAGCGGTCGAAGGTAAGATCGGACCTAAAACAATACCACTGAAAGCTGTAAAACTGTCGGAGACGGTACACCCGCTTCTAAAAAAAATCGATGCCATTGTTCAGAAGGCAACCAGCGAGGATCTTGCCCGGCGTTTTCAAACAATTCAGGAACTGCGGCTGGCAATTACAGATGCTTTGAACGACTCTTCGGGTATTCCATCCGAGGCGGCACGGCAAGGGAAGCGCACGAACCTTCAGGTGTGGACGCGAATTGGTATTGTCACCACGCTGATCGGCCTGCTGGCCATTGCATTATGGCATGTGCTGGGCAATCCCGGTATGTTCAGACAATCGGATGAAAACCCGCTGATGGATGAAGCAACACCTTCCGCGGAGATTCAGAGGCA
>JBATHN010000320.1:0-2388 GCA_049666885.1 Desulfobacterales bacterium | reverse complement strand
AAAAAAGACAGCCGCCGGCCCTTTATGTGGTTCTTCAGGTTTTTAACGTCCTTCTTGGGGCGCTGTCTTCCTGCTGAAAAAGCCGGCGGTTGTTTCGGTTGAAGCAGGCGCAGCTGTTTGAGGCGGTTAGCGGGCCTTGCCCCATCGCCATGAATGACACACACAACAGACAACTCCGGGGCTTTCAAGCGGCAAAGGTCTTTTTTTCAAAACCGGGCCTGCGATGGGGTTAGGCCCGCTTGACGCCGAGTTCTGTGCCGCATGAGACCGAAGCAACCGCCGGCAGCCCACTTGGTCAATAGCTGTTGGAAACAGTCGTCTGCAAAAACCGAAATACCTTTCTCATTTTCCCCTCCCTTTTTGATCCACTGAAACGGCGTAACGTTGGGTCTGATTTTCCGTCGGACTCCTGTTCATCAACGTAATGCCGGGTGTGCCGTCGGTCGGCGTAATGCAATAATAGTCCGGCCCAATCGCCCCTGCCCGACACATCTTGACACCGGGTGCGAAAGTCTAAATAATGAAAACCTGAAGCAATCGGTTCCAGGTTCAGCCCAGCCGCTGGCCTGAAAAGCGGCCAGTTTGATCGAGAAAGAAACTGTGCCATTTTGGCGTAGTTTCATACGAGGGTTCAATGTTCAAAGATTATATCCTTTTGATATCAATAAACTTATAAGCCAAAGTTTTGATGAGCCTCTTTCACCCGTTGGGTGAATTATAGAATTCGAGTTAATTGAAGCGTTATCCTAATGTCTACAAACAGTTATAGAAATTTAACCGGAAGCCGTGAATCCCGCCAGGGCGGGAAACCGCTCAACCTGGGAAAAAGATATTTAAAGATCAGGAGAGCCCGCAAGAGACACCGCCTGATATCGACGGTCCTGTGGCTGCTGGCATGGACCATTATAGTGCCCTTGCCGGCATTCGCCACCCAGGGACACACGCAGCCCGAAGGCCTATATGCCCACCAGATGGCCCATGTGTTCTTCATGTTCTCCATGGGACTGCTGATGTATTGGCTGCGCAAAAGGGGGTTGGTCAAAACGACCGGGTGGCGCTACATCCAGTTTGCGTCTTTCTTTTTCATCCTTTGGAATGCCGATGCCTTCCTGGTGCATTTTATCGAGGAACAGACGAAAGTTCTGGACATCGTGCGCTTGAATCCCTGGCACCTGCACATACAGGCGGCCGAGGGTTTCCAGTGGCTCGTCTATGTTTACTATGTCGCCAAGCTCGACCACCTGCTGTGCGTTCCGGCACTTTTTTTCCTCTACAACGGCCTGAAGCGTCTGCTGAACACCGGCAGCGTTCCGGCCGGGATAGGATGAATATGACCGTGTCATCCCTTCCCATCTGGGCCGTGGACGTGGTCGGCTCAGTGTGCATGATCCTGCTGTCGATTTCTTGCCTTTACATCGCCGGGAAACTGCATCATCGCGATCGCAACAACATCATCTGGACCTATCTCTTCTGGGTGTGCACGGCACTGACGGTTTTTGCGGTTTCTCGATCAGCCGGTCACATTCTCAAGCAGATCTTGATCATCGGGGACAATGCCGCGGTCTGGGAATCGATACGACCTTACAGCGGTGCCGTGAACACCTTTACCTTTGTGGTTGTCGCCTCTTTCACTCTTTTTTTCGAACGCACCTGGAACATATACCAGCAGATTACCAGCGACAAACAGGACCTGCAGACCGCCAGGGACAAACTGCTCTACTTGAATCAAAATCTCGAAAACCTCGTCAGCGAGCGCACGGCCGAATTGGCCCTCTCCGAGCACAAGTACCGACGCATATTTGAGGTCTCACGCGATTTGATCCTGGTGGCCGGAAAAGACGGCCGCATCGTCGACATCAACCCCTCCGGCAGCGAAATGCTCCGGGTTGACGATACTGACGTCCAAGGCCAATACCTGCAGAGCTTTTTTCTGGAACTGTCGGAATGGCAGTCAATTGCCGAAACAATCGAATCGAGAGGCTTTGTCGCCAACGCCGAAATCGACCTCAAACGCAGCGACGGTCGCCGCATCCGAACACTCCTGAGCGGCAGCCTGGACCGTGGTTTTCCAGACAAGGAAGACACCATTCACTTCCTTATCAAAGACATCGAGCAGCGCCGGTTGGCAGAAGAACAGATCGCCCAGGCCGACAAACTGGCCTCCATCGGTCAACTGTCGGCCGGCATCGCCCACGAAATCAACAATCCCCTCGGCATCATCCTCGGCTTTACCCAGCTGCTGATCCGGCACGAGGACCCGCAGTCGGAAAAATACCAGGATTTGAAGACCATCGAGAAGCATGTGCGCAACTGCAAGACGATTGTGGAGGATCTGTTGAACTTCGCCCGCACGTCATCCCCCGATGAAAACCTGATCCGCATCGACAC
>JBATHN010000319.1:0-12660 GCA_049666885.1 Desulfobacterales bacterium | reverse complement strand
TTGGCGCTGGTCGTGGCCTCGCAATATGCGCCGGTGTTGATTTCCACTAGATTTGCGTTGCACTGATGGGCCAATTTTAACTGATCGGGATCCGGTTCAATGAATATACCGGCCGGGATCCCGCTGTTGATAAGGTTGTCGATCGTTTCGGCCGCACTCGATCCGTGCACCATCAGATCGAGCCCACCCGCGGGTGAATTTTCCTCCCGTATTTCCGGCAGCAGGATGACGATGTCCGGTTTGATGTTCAACGCCACCCCGAGCATCTCGGAGGTCGGCGCCATTTCGAAAACAAACCGGGTGTGAACGACTTTTCTCAAGACACGCAGGTCGCGATCTTGAATGGAACGCCGGTCTTCACGCAAATGGACGGCAATGCCGTCGGCACCGCCCAATTCCGCCAGAATGGCTGCCGCAACCGGGTCGGGAACCACTGATTTGACGGCTTGCCTGAGTGTGGCCACCGGATCCAGTTGCACGATCAGTTTCGCCATTAACCCTCCTCGGCCCGTTGAGCCCGTTTGACCCGTTTAGACCGTTGCCTGATTAGCTGTCTTCAGGACACTTGATAATCTGTGGGCGAGACGTCAAATAGTGATACAAGATGCCACATGAATCGAATAACCACATTGACGAGCCAACCGACACCATCGGCGCCGATGGTTGGATACACCCTTCAGACCTGGTTTTCTATAATAGAAAAGCGCCTCTTCTGAAAAAGCGCTTAACTGGCAGACAGACCAACCGGCAAACGGGCAAACCGGTTTACCGACCGGCTGTCCGAATCAGCTCCATCAGCGCCGTACCCTTTTCCGCCATCACCCGGGCGTCAGCGTTGTTTTTCTCGTGGTCATAGCCGAACAGGTGCAGAATGCCGTGCACCAGGAGTTCGTCCAAACGGACTTCCAACGCTATTCCCGACTCATTGCCTTCCCGTTCGGCCGTGTCGACCGAGATCACGACATCGCCGAGCAGTTGGGGCGAGACGTCGGCGAATTCGCCTTCGCGCATCGGAAAGGCGATGACATTGGTCGGTCCCGGTCGGCTCAGGTACTGTCGGTTCAGTTGAGCGATGGTGGCATCATCGACGAGCAGTATGGAAAGCTCCGCTTCAGGACTGCCCAAGGCGTCTAAGATGACCCGGGCTTTTCTCCGGATTTTCGCGAGGGAAATCCGGTGGCTGTTTTGGCGGTTGTCGATCAGGATTCCCATTTTTGCCTCTTTCGCTGGTGACCGGTCGCTTTTCGGGATATTCGATGCGGTGGTGATGGATAGCGTTGAGTATTTTGTTGAAGCTCTTGGCGATGTTGTGCAGATCCTTTAGGGTGAGCTCACAGTTGTCGAGCTGTCCGTCGGAAAAAACCTTGTTGACCAAATTCTGCACAAGGCCCTGGATTCTGGAAGGCGTGGGGTTGGCCAGAGTCCGGGAGGCCGCCTCGACGACATCGGCCAGCATCACGAGCGCCACTTCCCGGGTCTGGGGCTTCGGTCCGGGATATCTGAAGTCTTCGATCTTGACGGCGTCTTCGCCTTTTTGTTGTTTGGCCTTGTCGTAAAAATAGGTGATCAGACTGGTGCCGTGGTGTTGTTGAATCGTGTCGATGATGGCGGCTCCCAACCGATTGCGCCGCGCAATTTCGATACCGTTTTTTACGTGGGCCACTAAAATCAGGCTCGACATGGATGGTGCCAGCTTGTCGTGCTTGTTTTTAACGTTGTTCTGATTTTCGATGAAGTAGAGCGGTTTTTTGATTTTTCCGATATCGTGATAGTAGCCGCAAACCTTGGCCAGAAGAGAGTTGGCTCCGATTTCAGAGGCTGCTGCCTCTACCATCGAGCCGACGATCACCGAGTGGTGGTAGGTGCCCGGTGCTTCCATGAGCAGTTGTCTGAGGATCGGGCGATCGAGATTGGCCAGTTCGAGCAGTTTGATGTCGGTGGTGTAGTCAAAGGCAATTTCCACTATCGGGATGATTCCCGCGGCCACGATCCCGGAGCCTAAGCCTCCTGAAAATGCGAACATCCAGTCCCACAACAGTTTTTGCCCCGAAATGCGGGAAAGATAAATGTCGATGGCGGTGACCAGGATCAGATTCAAAAGGCCGAGCGCTGTACCGGCCTTGATAAAAACCTTCCGTTCTCGGCAGTTGCGTATCCAATACGCGGCCATCGTACCGTTGATCAGGAAGTAGATAAAAAAGGTGAAATCGGCTTGGAAGATGAGGGTCGTCAAAACGGCCATGAGCGCGGCGCAGGGGAGGGCAAGCTCGAAGCCGAGGAACAGGCAGATGATCATCGATCCCGAGGCCAGCGGTGTGCCGTACAGGATAGAGGTTGCGTTCATTTCGGCGGGACCTCTTTCGGTCAGCGATACGGACAGGAAGACCGAGAGCTGTGCCACCAGGAAAAACCCTGCCAGCACAAAGGCAATGAACAACAGGCGCTTGTTCTGCTCGGTATTGGTCTGTCCGAAGTTCGGCCGAAATAACACAAAGGTGGTGATGAACAGGCACATGACGAGCAGGGCCGCGCCGATACTGCTTGTGATGACATTGTCGTTTTTCATGTGCGCCTGAAGTGCGTTGAGTTTCAAGAGCTGGACTTCCGTCACTCGCTCGCCTTCGCGCAAGAGCATCTCTCCAGCTTTAATTTTATACATAACCGGCTTGACACCATCGGCGGCCAGTTTCCTGCGCTCCTCGGTTTCGCTGCGGTTCAATGTGATGTTGGGCTGGATCAGGCGCTGGGTGAAATCGACAACGAGGCTCCTGAGGGTGTAGTCTTGGTCTTTGAGCAGCGGTTCGCCGACAAAACGGACCATCGATTTGGCCTGGTCTAAATCGTAGAATTGTTTCAGGTCCGTTATCACCCGCTCATTCTTGGTGCCCAGGTCCCTCAAAGCGATGCCTTTGTCGGCGTCTTTGAGCAGCATGGCCCGGTTCGACACCACTCCCTTGCCCAATACCACCGATAAGATCTGATTAACGGCCGAGACCACCTGATGTGGAAACCCTTCTTCTACAAGGATCTTAAACGCGTCATCTTTGACATCGATGCCGATATTCTGTGCAAAATCATCCTTGTGCTGCCAGATCGGTTTGGTTCCAGTCGAACTCTCGCGTTCCTCCCGGGGCAAGACCGACCGGCCATATACAGCGACAGTCCGTCGGAGTTCCGGAGCGGCGGCGGCTTGTGCCATGACGGTCTGCAAATCGTCGAATGCGCTGGCGACGCGGGCATCCAGGGCCGGCAGCAGTGCACTGTCGTAATCGTAGACCGTCAGAACTTCTGTCGCCGCCTGTCGCTGGTTGGCCTCGGTGGCGGTATCATCCTCGATAAAAAAATCCTGCGGGGCCTTGACATCTCGTTCGGCGACATCTCCCAGTTTGTAGGACGGCTGGGTCACAATCAGATGGGGGTAAAGCAGGACGATGAAGAACAAGGTCAGGGCCGGCAGAAGGATCCATCGAAAACTACGGCTTTCGTAAAACAGCTTGCGAACCGATTCCGTGTGTTTTTCGATCCCGGTCTGTCGATCTCTGGCAGCAGATTTGGCTGAAGGGGTCGGACTCACTTAGCGCCGTGCTCCATGGATTGCTTTTTACTGTTGTCCAGGTCCTCGTAGGCCTTGATGATATCCTGCACGAGCCGGTGCCTGACGACATCGATCTTCGAAAAGAAGACAAACCGGATGCCTTTGATTCCCTTGAGAATATTCTTCGCCTGTACGAGCCCCGAGGGCTTGTCTGTTGGGAGATCGATCTGGGTTATGTCCCCGGTGATGACCGCCTTGGATTTGAATCCGATGCGGGTCAGAAACATTTTCATCTGTTCGGAGGTCGTGTTTTGGGCCTCATCCAGAATAATGAAGGCGTCGTTTAACGTTCTCCCCCGCATGAAGGCGATCGGGGCCACCTCTATGATGCCCTGATGCATCAGGCTGTTAACCTTCTCAAAACGCATCATATCGTGAAGGGCATCATAGAGAGGCCGCAGGTATGGGTCGACTTTCTCGGCCAGATCCCCGGGCAGAAATCCCAAGGCTTCCCCGGCCTCGACCGCCGGCCGTGTCAGGACGATACGGCTGAGCCGCCCTTTATTGAGCGCCTCTACGGCCATGGCCATCGCCAGATAGGTCTTGCCGGTGCCGGCGGGTCCGATACCGAACACGATGTCATGATTCCGTATGGCATCGATGTATTCTTTTTGGGCCGGACTCTTGGGTGCGATGAAACTTTGTTTGGATTTGACCAGGACCGTGTCCAGGAATATGTCTTTCAGTTTGGCCCTGTCATTGCCGCTCAACACGTTGATGGCATAGTCCACATCGTTGGGGTGGACAGGAAAGTTGGCCTCCAGAAGCCCGTATAGCTGATTCAAAAGGTTTTCGGCCAGACGGGCAGCGAGCACCTCGCCTTCGATAAAAACGGTGTTGCCCCTGGCGTTGACGCGCACCTCGAGAGCGCCGGCAATTTTTTGGAGGTTGCCGTTGTGTTCACCGAACAACTGACGGGCCAGACCGATTTCGGGAAAGGTCAGTTTGACGCTGTAAGACTCGGCATCGGCATCGATGTCTCCGGCAGTACGCGGTTTCATTCAATTAGTCCCTGTTGTGGTATCACTAGTGCAGTCGATTCAGGCCCGATATCCGGTCGATTGAAACCACCGGCATCTTCGGACTCCCATTCCGGGCGTTCGCCGGTCAAACTGAATTTTTATCACACCTTTTCGTTTAAATGCAAACGATCATTCAATTACGATCTAAGCTGGCTGAAAAACACCTTGACTCAAAACGACGGTCGATGTTAATTTCAACGGTTATTATCGATTTGTAAACGGAAATTCACTAATCGGCTGTCTTAGCTCGTGCCCATCCACGGTTTTATTAAGGGCACTGGTAAGTTTTCGATCCAGAAATATGCAATTTTCTGCAAGTTCAAGGAAATCAGCGGCATTGCGCGGAGGCTTACTCCTGCACGCCGCACAAGCGATTCCGCCGATTGTCGCCGCTCTGTCCCGAAGCAGGCGGGGAGTTGTGGAAAAGGGCCATTTCTGGATGGAAACTAGCTCGCGACCCAAAAGGATGCCATGAATCCCTTTGACATACTGACCATCGTGATCCTTGCCTACAGTGTCATCAGGGGCATCTTTCGGGGTCTCATCAAAGAGATGTCGTCGATCGTAGGGGTCCTGGCGGGTTATTATGCCGCCTATTCCTACTACGCCGTCATCGCCGCGGTGTTGTCCCGCTGGATGACGAATACGGCGTATGTCAACATCGTGAGTTTCCTGATTTTGTTCAGCGTGGTTTTTCTCATTGTCAGCGCCTTCGGTGTGATCCTCAAATACGTCTTCCGCATTGCTTTCATGGGCTGGCTTGACCGCATCTGCGGAGCCGCCTTCGGATTAGCCAAGGCAATTCTGGTTGTGGCCGTCCTGTTGATCGTGTTGACCACTTTTCTGCCGCAGAACGCGCCTATCGTAACCAATTCCGTATTGGCGCCGCACGTGACAACCGTGTCCGAAATAATGGTCAAAGTCGTTTCCAAGGAGATGAAGCAAATATTTTACACCAAAATGGAGGCTTTGAAAAAGTCCTGGAAGCTCAACCCGTGACATCGAAGCCACAACCGGAGATCACCTCCGAACGTTTCCGGGCCTTGATGCAGCTGATTCAGACGCTCAGGGGACCTGACGGGTGCCCTTGGGACAAAAAGCAGACACCCCGGTCGATCGCACTGTATCTGATCGAAGAGATTTATGAACTGGTCGAAGCGATCGAATCAGGAAATTCCGATAACATTCTTGAAGAGCTCGGAGACGTTTTGTTCCAGGTTTTTTTCATCGCCGAGCTGTTTCATGAAAAAGACCGGTTCGACATCGGCGAGGTTGCGCTTCGAACGACCGAGAAAATGATCGGGCGGCATCCACATGTTTTCGGTGCCGACCGGTTGGACAGTACCGAAGCCGTCCGCGAACGGTGGCATCAAATCAAACAGCAAGAGAAAAAAAACACAGAGGCGAAATCGGTACTCGATTCCATTCCGGTGCAGTTGCCGGCGCTGATGAGGGCCTATAGGATTTCCGAACGTGTCGCCCGCGAAGGGTTCGACTGGCAGGATATTTCCGGGGTCATGGAAAAAGTCGAAGAGGAATGGGCCGAGTTCAAAAATGCTCAAAGAGCCGATCGGCGGGAACAGGCGGCCATGGAACTCGGCGATGTTTTTTTCACTTTGGTAAATGTCGCCCGTTTTGCCCACATCCACCCGGAAACAGTCCTGACGGGTGCTATCAAAAAGTTCGAGCATCGCTTCAAAGAATTGGAGAAGCGTGCCGCCGAACGGGGAGTCGCAATAGAGAGCCGGTCCCAAGCAGAATTAGATAAGATTTGGGAGCAAATCAAAAGGGAAGAAGACATAAACCCGGCTGATTAGCCGCTATTTTTCCCAAGGCCGTTGACACGGGCTCGTCTTTGCGGCATCCGTTAAGCACTATAGACTCTAAGATAAAGTTTTGGACTGCGTTATCGGTCGTCGGTGTATTACATTACAGCCTTCTCCCTCTGGCCTTGCCCAAACTCATTATCTAAAGCCTATAATCTATAGCGGCAACCGGCCTCGGATCAATAATGGTTTATCCTGGTCCAGTTTCCGAGCGGCTGCGGGGCGGTTGAAAATAGGCTGCGACCGCAGCCATCCTAAGCCCCACTAAGCCCCAGAAATAGACGAACTTCCACTTGCCGGAATAAACCGGTCAAGCAATTTCGCTCAAAGGAACGTACCCAGGAGGAATTGCCTTAACGAGTTTGCCCCTGCGATCGTATTTTTCGAGGACTATTTCTCCTTCCTCGAAACGTTGCCGGGTGGTGGTGTCGGTTTTTTCTTCATCCGACGGCTGACGTCCCAAACTCCGGTTCTCATCGGTTTTTTCGACCGGACGCTTTTGCCTATCCTGGATTTCTTTCTGTACCGCAACCTCTCTGTCATTGACCGCACTGCTGAGACTCGCACGCGTGGTCTGCTGCACGATGGCTTCACCAATGGCATTGATCATGTCTTGCTACCTCCTGTACTGCGCGCTCGATATTCGGACTCAAGGCGTATCGGCCAGGCGATAAAAGGCCGATTTTGACCCTCATTTATCGCCTAAGGCACATTCCTGAAGTCCGGTGAAAAGGCGCGGTCTCTGTTTCCCCTATCGTTTGCCTCATTTTTACCGCTGCCGCTTCAAACGGAAGATGAGTGCACGCTGCGATCCATCATCTTTCTGACCAACTCCTCGAACCGCCTGGCCAGAAAATCGGCATCTTCAACCGATAATGTATTCGTTTTCTTCTCCGCTTTCCCCCGGATGACATTGTAAATAAATTTGGCATTACGGCTATTCGAGACTCTGCTTGGACCTTTCGATTCTTCTTTAAGGTTCTCGGTTATTCTCGTCACACTGCTGTCCCTGCCGCCGCTGTTTCTGATGCGGGCAACGATGTCCGACGCAATCCGTTCAATGAGGTTCTGGCGTCTGCCTTTGGTCGATATGTCAATGGCGTCCGGCGTCGGTTTGCGATCGGTCAGGCGGTCGGGAACCGGCGCCCTGCACCTGCTCAATTGGTTGGTAAAAACTTTCAAGACATTGTGCATCTGATAATTTGTTATGTACATGTCGCATCACCGTTGCTTGCTGTGGTCTGAAAATATATTCCAGCCGGCAGTGATTGCCTGAGTTTGTTATCGGCCCCCGGTTTGAAACCTTGAACAATAATTGTTAAATCGTCGCCAGAAAAATGGTTGATTCCACCGGGACTTAAGGGTGCGAGGTTTCAAGACTCCAATAATACAAATAAAATACAAATAGTTAAAAGATAATGCCAAAATTTATTGATTGTGTTTAACCGTTTATTGAGAAACCAAGAAGCAGAAAGTGTGTTGGAACTTCAGCGGGATTTTTGGGAGGCTGACACGATGCTTAAGACATTGATAAAGTTTTAAAATTGTTAACTATTTAAATATTCACATTTGATGAACTCGTAAAAAGTCTCAATTCAGATGGATTCGTAAAAAACCCGAGATCAAGGCTTGCGAATTTCGAGGAATGATAAGTACTTATAGTACGCCGCAGTGACGAGAAATGAAGCGTAACGCAGATGTCGGGCTTTTTACGGACCCGTCACATTTAATCCTCGAAGTTTCCATCCGGGCCCTTGGTCGATGGGATGGACCGGGCCCGGCGGACAATTTTTTCCGGTATCCATTCCGCCGGATCTTCGATTCTCTCGGCCTTGGGACCTGGATCGCAACTGCCGGATGTCAGAATCGTCTGAACAGCCAAAGGGGCCGTTTCAGCCGCATTGAAAACATTGACCATAAGATGGTACGCAAAGTCTTCGACACGCCTAACCATGCGCTCCCGGATATCCAGCGGCTGACCGAGGAGCTTGTTTTCGAAAGGCAGGTTGAGTTTTTTATAGTTGCCGGCTTTCAGTCCGTTGGCCTTTGCATAGGCGACCATCTGCCGCCACATGTCCTCAGTGACCCCCTGGTCTTCAACTTTTACAAAATCGCCCTGCTCATCGAGCAGGGCGTTTCCGTAGTCATTGACTTCCAATCCCCAGGAAATCATTTGCAGGGCGGTTGCCACGTTGGCCTTGGTGGTACGGGTATGGTCGGCAATCTGCTTGAGTCGCTCCGTGCTGTTGCCGGAGGTGCCGTGCTGGGCGCCGGACACATTGTAGTTGGCGAGCGCATCGTGGATCTGCCGGGTCAAGTCGATTTGAATACCCTGCGCGCTGGCCTCGATCCCATGAGTGGTGCCGTTGTTCAAGGCGATCCAGTCCGGGAAGATGTCATGGGCATTCAGCCCTTGCATGAGAAAAAGAGCTTCCGGCACGGTGGATAGACCGGTTTTACCCTTTATTTCACCTACTTCGGTTTCGAGGCCTGCCCAATCCGGTACGCACCGATTGAGCGCGATGCTGGCGATCAGGTTCTGGTCGTCAGGCAGGTGGGAGGCATCGATGGCGATCGATGTGATCCCGGCTTCGAAAAGCGTCGGGATCTCGATTTTTGCCGCGGCGACATCAGCGTCACTTTTAATGCCGTAATGGTCGGCGTGGACGGCAACCGGTACGGTTATGCCCAGTTCATTGCAGGCGGCATCCACCTGACGGGCGATGTTCCAATAGTTAACGGCGCAATAAGCGCTGGCGCCACCTTCTGATTTTGCGATTTCGACGATGAGGGCCGCGTTGGCCCTCTGAGCGGCGCGCAGCACGCCCCGGATGACAACATTGCTTCGCCCATTGGCGGCCATGGCGATTGCCCTGCCTTTGGCCAGCATTGCACGGTCGATGAATTTGCCACTCACGATCAGGGCTCTCGAGTTGGGAAAGAGGCGCGCAATGGTGGGGGGGCGGCCGATGCGCAGGGCTTCTTCGAATTCTTTGGCGGAAATGTGATCCATTAATAAAATCCTTTAATATCGGTTATATATTAATATAAGTTCAACAATTACAACAAGAATTCAGGGGTAGAGCCAGTGCCGTCTTGTTTGACGTCCGATCGGCACGTGGGGGATCGCGTCACGGTTCCGGAGGCGTCGATTGGGTGCGTATGCCGGTCAGGATTTCTATGATTTCCGCTTCATATGATGCCGGTGCGTACAGGTCACCCCATCCCTTTTGAAGTTGAAACAACCCGTCATAAGCCGTGTCGTGAAATGAGCGTATCCGATAGGGAATGTGGTGATCCGTGAGAATGGATTCTAAAACCTGGGCTTCCACGAGGCTCTCCAGGCTCGCTATTTTGACAAATTCGTTGGTGATATAGGGTGACATGGCGGTAAGAATCTCAGGAGTCCTCCGCCGCAGAGACGCGACGGGTAATTTGACTCATTGGTCGATTGAAAACACCGCTTTGCGGCGCCGGCTTTTAGGGGGTCGTCGATTTCGATTTTTGTCTGGCCTTGTTTTCTTGGCCGACCTTGGCGTTATACTCCTCAACATCACTAAAAAATTCTTTGCGCTTCCGGTCGTGCTCTTGTAGTTTTGCGTTCAACTTCCGGACGCTTTCGTTATACTGGTCCGCAGCGGCCCTGTTCTTGACGTTTTTTTTCATTTCGTTCAGATGAGCATTTTCCTTCAAGAGATCTTCGTACTCGCCGGTCAGTTCAGCTTTTCTTTGATCCAGCGCCTTTAACTGACTGTCGAAATCGAGCGGTTCGCCGTCGTCACGCGTTTCGTTCGACGCGGTTTTGTCCGCATCCGGTTCGCCGGCAGGGTCAATTTTGGCCTGAGAGGCTGCTGCAGGCTCCGGTTGCCGATATTCTTTGTAGCCTCGGACCTGTTCCCTCTGACTGACGGGGACTTGATTGAAATCGTCTGTATAACGGACATTGCCCTTTTCATCCACATATTTGTAGAACTCTGCCGAAGCCGCGCCCGTGAATATGAGAAAAAAAAGCGGGATGATGATTTTTAGACGAAACATAAAAAATAACTTCCTTTCAGGAGCTTATAAAGTAAATATCAAGTTATAGTTTAAAATTTTGGTGTGTCGTGCTTGTGTTCGTTCGGCAACAAATAGATAGATTTGCAAATATAGTATAATTTAGCATATCGGCGCCTGTTTTGCAAATATTATCGGGTGCATGAAGTCGGCTGCTCTTCATTCTCGGTTTGCTTGTCGAGTACGGTTGCGAATCGCGTTTTAGCCGTTGCGGCGCGGGACGCTTCGACCGGCACCGTCCACCGGACCGGCCGCGCCTCTCAGACCCGACTATTCTATTTTGCAACAGCCTGTGGTATGTTTCTTACTTCGGATGATGGAGGACAGGGGCCGTTTTTAACGGCCTGTTCACCTGTGGGATTGGAGCCGACAGGCCGACACATTTGTTGTGACGGATTTCGATTCGGGGAGATGCAACGTTGTTGACCGAAAAAGATAAGATGGAAACGTTGAGTCAATTGGTCATTCAATTGAATCGGGTCAGCGACCTTGACATCCTTATGGAGCATATTCTTACCCAGGCCCGACGCTTTGTGAACGCGGATGCAGGGTCGATTTACATTGCCGAAGATCAGATCCTACGGTTTACTTATACCCAAAATGACACCCTCCAGAAACGGTTGGCGAAGGGCGAAAAACTAATCTACTCGACCTTTTCCCTGCCAATCAACGAGCAGAGTATTGCCGGGTACGTCGCGGCCACGGGCAAGCCTCTGAATATCGCCCATGTCTATGAAATCGAAGCGACTGCGCCCTACAGCTTTAGCAAAGAATTTGATGAGGCTTCTCGCTACGCCACCCGCAGCGCATTGACCATTCCTTTGAAAACCGCCAATGAGGCGATTTTGGGAATCTTGCAAATCATCAATGCCCAGGATGAAAACAAGAACGTCATCTCATTTTCCGATAAAGACGAAAAAATGATGCTGCAATTTGCCAGTATTGCCGCCGTGGCGTTGGAACGCGCTCAGATGATGCGTGCCATCATCCTGAGGATGATCCGCATGGCGGAGCTGCGGGACCCGAAGGAAACCGGCGCCCATGTCAATCGCGTCGGTGGTTTTGCAGTTGAAATTTATGAAAAATGGGCCACCCGGCGCAATTTATCGCAGAGAGAAATCGATTTGAATCGCGATCTGCTCCGCATGGCGGCCATGCTTCACGATGTCGGCAAGGTTGCCATTTCGGATTTGATTCTCAAAAAACCGGGTCGTTTCAACAGTGATGAATACGAGATAATGAAACAGCACACAGTGCTGGGAGCGCAGTTATTCCTGGGACGGCAATCTGAATTCGATGACACCGCCTCCCAGGTTGCCCTGACACACCACGAAAAGTGGGACGGATCGGGATATCCCGGTCATATCGATTTGGTCAGCGGCTTGCCGCTGCCCGGTCATACCGATCCTGCCGGCCGACCACAGGGCAAGAAGGGGGCCGAAATCCCTCTTTTTGGCAGAATCGTTGCACTGGCCGATGTCTACGATGCCCTCTCCTCGGCCCGGATTTACAAGGAAGCCTGGAACGAATCCGATGTTCTGGCCACTTTGGAAGATAATGCCGGTTCTCACTTCGACCCTGAACTCGTTGACATATTCTTTTCAATCATCGATATCATCCGCTCGATACAAAACCGTTATGCGGACGATGCATGACCGCGAAAACGAGCTGATGGTGACTGGGGTCGATAGCGATTCAGCTTGCACTCGCTGTGGAAGCGGGCGCATTTTCGTGAATGCCCCGGCATCTTGATATTTAAGCTCTGAGTGTCAATCAAATCCTTGAACCCCGGGCCGAAATCAGGTATGCAGTCAACGGGCTTTCAGCCTTGACCACCATCCGGCATGCACCGTTGAACGGAAACTAATTATAATCGACGAGATTAAGATTCTAATGAAAACAGGCGCATCGAAACTCATCATCCTGCTGGTCGGCGGCCTCCTGTTCGTATGGGCCTGCGCCCCGCGACCCGTTGTTGTGTCAGAACCGGCCCCGACGGTGGTGTATCCCGGACAAAATACAGTGCTCGAAGCCGATGGGTTTTTCGAAGCCCGGAACTACGAAAAAGCCCTCGACTATTACCAGCGATACCTGGATCAGTATCCGGACGGACCGGCCGCAGCGACGGTATTGCTGCGCATCGGCACCGTTCAGAACGCTC
>JBATHN010000318.1:0-4349 GCA_049666885.1 Desulfobacterales bacterium | reverse complement strand
ATGTTGAGCGGTTCAGGGTTCAACGTTCTGGGTTGAAAAGCCGCTAAATAATTTTGGCTCCATGGTGTTTATGAAACCGTTTTAACCAATGAGGTATGTGGGCATTCCGGATCTTGATCAATAGAGTTGCCATGTCCATTGGTTGTAAACTTTGAACCTTGAACCCTCGTATGAAACTACGCCATAATGGCACAGTTTCTTTAACGATCAAACTGACCGCTTTTCAGGCCAGCGGCAGGGCTAAACCTGGAACCGATCAGTTTCGTTGTTCATGATACTGAGTCAATAGGACAATTTCTTCAGCGCCTCCTTCAACTCCTGGACCGCCGCGGCCGAACGATTCAGCGCGGCTTGTTCGTCCTTTGTCAGTTTAATCTGAATAACCTCTTCGATCCCGGCGGCCCCCAGTTTCACCGGAACTCCGATAAATAGGTCCTCAATGCCGTATTCGCCCTGCAGCAAGGCCGCACAGGGCAGAATTTTCTTTTTGTCCTTCAGGATCGACTCCGCCATTTCCACGGCTGCCGAAGCCGGCGCGTAATAAGCGCTGCCGGTTTTGAGAAGGCTGACGATTTCGGCTCCGCCGGTTCGGGTGCGCTCTACAATGGCGTCGATGCGGTCCTGCGGCAGCAGTTCGGTGATGGGAATGCCGGCCACGGTCGAATAGCGCGGCAGCGGAACCATGGTGTCGCCGTGTCCGCCCAAAACGAAGGCGTGGGTGTTTTCAACCGAAACATTGAGTTCCATGGCGATGAAGGCCCGGAAGCGCGCCGAGTCGAGAACGCCGGCCATACCCAGGACGCGCTCTTTCGGAAAACCGCTGGCGTCGAAAGCAACGTGGCACATCGCATCCAGCGGATTGCTGACGATGATAAGGACCGCATTCGGCGACAGCTTGGCAACTTGTTCCGTCACCTTCTTCATGATGCCGGCGTTGGTGCCGAGCAGATCGTCGCGGCTCATTCCCGGTTTGCGTGGAATGCCTGCGGTAATGATGATGATATTTGAGCCGGCCGTAGCGTCGTAAGTGTTGGCGCCAGTCAGGTGGGCATCGTGTTTTTCGATAGGGGCGGCCTCTGTCAGATCCAGAGACTTGCCCTGAGGAACTCCCTCGATGATGTCCACCAACACCACATCGCAGAGCTCTTTTTCCGCCAACCGTTGGGCGGCTGTGGCGCCGACGTTGCCAGCGCCGACGACGGTCACTTTCTTGTCCATGACGCACTCCTTTCAAAAAGTTCAGGGTTTCAAGCGCGATGCTTCATTAAAAAAGATAACGAGATTGGGTGATGGTATGCGCTTGAGATCGTTAGCACAATCCTAATTAATGTCAACATATTTATATCCTTCTCTATATTGACACAAACCCTCAAAGCAGGCTATGATTATAAGGTTTAAATCAATCTTCACTTCCGAACATGCTTGGAGTCTCGTCAATGGCCATCGTCAATTTAAAGAAGCGGGAAATCGAGTGCAAAATCGTCTATTACGGACCGGGGCGCTGCGGCAAGACCACGAATCTCGATTACATCTTCAAGGCCTACAAAAAACAAGTGTCGGGCGAGATGGTTTCGATCAACACCGACGGTGACCGGACGCTCTTTTTCGACTTTCTGCCCATGGACCTCGGAAAGTTGAGAGGCTGCGACGTGCGCGTTCACCTCTACACCGTGCCGGGGCAGGTGCAGTACACCTCGACCCGCAAACTTGTTCTCAGGGGCGTCGACGGACTGGTTTTCGTGGCGGACTCACTGGAAGTCCGGCGCGAGAAGAACATGCTGTCCCTCAAGGATCTCCACCAGAACCTGAAAGATTACGGGTTGAATATCCTCAAGGTACCACTGGTCATACAGTTCAACAAAAGAGATCTCGCCAAAGAAGGGATACCCCTAATGCCGATCGAGCAGATGGAGCATGAACTGAATCGCCAGCTGAAAGTCCCCACGTTTCAAGCCAGTGCCATCAAAGGGGATGGGGTCGGCAAGACCCTGCAAAACTGCCTCAAATTGACGCTGCTCTCCTTGAAGAAGGAATTGAGCTGGAACGATTGATTCGGACCCATGAGCAACGGCCTTGCATTCTCAGGAAGCCTGGATTTTCTTAGCCTGGGCGAGATAGTGCAGATCATTGGTAACAACGGCGGAACCGGCGTGCTCCGTATCATGAGCAAGTATGCACCGTCTCCCGGTATGATTTACATGGCGAAGGGAGACCCGGTCGACGCCGTCAACGGTGATCTTACCGGCTTGGAAGCCCTTTTTTCATTGTTCGGATGGACGGAGGGCGAGTTTTCCTTCAGTCAGGAGACTGTCGGACACGTAAACGTCATCAACAAGAACCGCATGGAAATCATCCTCGATGGTTCGCGCATGGTGGATGACGGCAAGATCCCTGTACTCGGTCCCGTCTCCTACAAAGAAGACTCCGGCGATGCAAGCGGCGACAGGGCCTTACCGCTGATCAAGGGACCGTTTGTCGACTACATGTACGTGGTGGACGAAGAAGAGTTCTACGAAGGGGATGAAATCGTCCTCGAGGGCAACTACGGGAACTGGATGTGGGTCGTGCTGGAAGGGTTCTTGGAGATATCCAAGCAGACGGATGCGGGACCCCTGAAGATCCTGCGCCTCAGTGACGGCGCCTATGTCGGCAGCATCTCATCTTTTTTAACGGAAAGCAGTGTCCGCCGGACAACCGCCAAAGCGATGAGCCGCGTTCAACTGGGGATGCTCGATTCGCACCTTCTGGCCAACGAATACGCCGCCATGAGCCAGGAACTGCGCGAGGTCGTCAAGAGTCTCGACAAACGCCTGAATCAGGTCACCGACAACTTGGCCCGGATTTATGCCGGAAAGGACAAGGCCGATCGCTTTTTGCGCGACAAGAGGCCGGTGATCGAGCAAGGCCAGAACGAACAGCGGGTCTTCACGATCACCAAAGGCAAGGCGGCGATCGGGCGCAAAACCGAAGAGGGCCTAGTGCCGTTGATGGAGCTCTCGAAGGGCGATTTCTTCGGCCACATACCCTTTCTCAAAATGGGCCACGAACCCCATGCCGCGTCGGTTTTCGCGTCTGCCGACCTCAAATTATCGCCGCTGGACGTCTCCGATTTGGTGGCGGAGTACGAAGGCCTGCCCAACTCGTTTCGCCACATTATCGAGAACCTGGCAACATGTATTTCGGTCACCACCATGATTGCCTGTGAAAACCATAAAAACCAGCATCTCGCAAAGACGTCAAAGGTGCAGTAACCGGCCGATCGGAAGAGTGCAAAAATGAAAACCAAAGACAAAAGAAAATTTATCCGAATCAATTCTCTGAACCTGTCCTACGTGCTGGTCGACGGCGAGGGCGACGCCGACCGCCAGACTATGGGCCGGACCCTGGACGTTTCCGAAGCCGGTATTCGCCTCGAAACCCATCTGCCGGTCGAGATCGGCCGCCATCTGATGCTGTCCGTGGGGCTTGAAGACGATGTCGTCGATATCAAAGGCCGCGTGGTGCACGCCGGGAAAAACAAGCACGGAAAGTATGAACTCGGCATCGAGCTGCTCGAATCGGATGAGGCCGCCCGCGAGATTTTAAAAAAATTCATCAACGCCTTCCGTCAGCAGCGTGGGCCGTCCGCGTAAATCGCGATTGTCGGGCTTGTTTTTACCTCACTACCCTTGAATTAAACCTAACGATAATATACCCAACAAAAATGTCATCGTTAGAGATACTATCCCGGGTATCGTGAGATATCCGGAAATGTCAAATCCCACAATCGAATGAACGAAAGCAGGTACCCATATGGGAACACCGGTCGTTGAAACCAATTTTCCGGGTCTCGATCTATTAAAAAGAGGAAAGGTACGCGACGTTTACGACCTCGGGGATCATCTCCTGATGATCGCCACCGATCGCATCTCGGCATTTGACGTGGTGATGCCCAATCCGATTCCCGACAAGGGCAAGATTCTCAACCGCCTGTCACTCTTCTGGTTCAAGGAAATGGAACCCCTGGTCGGCAATCACGTCGTGAGCGGTGAGGTAGCGGATTATCCCGAGGCGTGCCGGCCGTATGAAACCGAACTGCGGGACAGAAGCATGCTGGTGAAAAAGGCCCGGCCGCTGCCGATCGAATGTGTCGTGCGCGGTTATATTTCCGGCTCGGGATGGGCGTCGTACCGGAAAAACGGCACCATTTGCGGCATCCGTCTGCCCGACGGCCTCAAGGAATCGGACAAACTGCCGCAACCGATTTTCACGCCTTCCACGAAAGAGGAAATCGGGCAGCACGACATCAACATCGACTACGACGAAGTGGTTCGCAGAATCGGTGCCGAAGCGGCCGCAAAGGTGAAGGA
>JBATHN010000317.1:0-7816 GCA_049666885.1 Desulfobacterales bacterium | reverse complement strand
CTGTCAACGTTTTATTCGGAGGATTTAAGACCGCCTTATCGGCGTCCGGTTTGCCTTCGCGCTGGTCGGGATGTTTGGTTCCGCTGGGTTTTTTCCCGCTTGTTGATTCCGTCAATACCAGGCGGGCCATCAAGATGTCTTTTTCATCACGCAGGGACTGCATCGCCTGGTTCAGTTCGACGACCTTATTTTCGAGTATCCGAATGTCGCCCGCAGCTCTCTGGTTCAGGTATGCCAATCCCCCGGCAAGTCCGATCAGGGACAGGATGATCAGGGCCGTGACGACGACGGTGGCTTTCAAATGGTTGAAGGCGATCGTTTTACTGTGCTCACCTATAAACAGCAGCGCCCAACGACGATCACTGCGCGAGCCTTTGATCGGCTTTTTGGCTGTACGGTCTCTGCTACTTTCCTTCATGGGCAGGGTCCTTCATCCTTCTTATACGGCACTGTCTATCCATACGGTAATCGTAGTGCCCGTTCGGGCCGCAAAGAAGCGGGCGGCATTGCCCTGGTTTACCGAGATTTCGAAAAATCCACGGCTGCCGACCAGAACCAGCGGCGTCCCCGGCGCCACACTGTCATAGGTCGGGGACAAACAATTGAGCTTGTGCCGACCGATGGCTAACCGCAGACAACTATGATCGGCAGCAGGATAGTGACGCTTGACAAAAGGCCAGTCGATATTGGTTATCAGGTTTCCGAAGCGGTCGACGTCGATGACGGTGCCGGAAATTCGGCCGTCTTTTTCAAAACGGGGTTGGACAAGATCCAGGCGCACGAGCGCGTTGCTTTCAATTGGTGCACCCAACCGGTCGAGGGGCAGTCCCAGCGACAAATGGGCGCCGACTGGGGCGAATATGTCCCGTCCGTGAAAAGTGCGGCTGACCGGTTTCAAAAAGTAATCCGTGTTTTCGACCCTCACGATTTTTTCGATCGTTTCCTTTTCGAGAAAAGGCGAGAGCACACCGTTGTCCGGAGCGAGAAAGTTTTGGCCATTTAATCGCAAGGCTACAACCGCGCGGCGGCTGCCGACTCCCGGATCGACCACCACGATGTGAACGGTCTCCGCGGGAAAATACCGGTAGCTGCCCGCGATGGCATACGCCGCCTGGCGCACGTCCTGGGAGTCGATCCAATGGGTGATGTCGACGATGGTGGACCGTGGGTTGATCTTCAGGATTACCCCCTTCATGATCGCCACGTATGCGTCGTGAGTGCCAAAATCTGTCAGGAGTGTGATAACCGGCATGTCGAAAAAGTCACGCGATTAAAACAGCTTTTTATGTATCTTGAATCCCAGGTGGCGATAGGCCGCCTCGGTCGCTTTTCTGCCGGCGGAAGTCCTGGTAATCAATCCCGCTTTGAGAAGGTAGGGTTCGACGACATCCACCAGGGTGTCGGTTTCTTCCTGTAGCGTGGCGGCAATCGCTTCGATACCGACCGGCCCGCCGTTGTAGAATTCGATGACCGTCCGAATGAAGCGACGATCGAGGTCGGTCAACCCCTTTTCATCGACACCTTCCAGCGTGAGAGCCGCTTCGACCGTGTCACGCTTAATCGTCCCGTCGGAGCGAACTTGGGCATAATCCCTGACCCGCCTGAGAAGACGGTTGACAATCCGCGGTGTGCCGCGCGATCGCGCGGCCAGCTCAGCGGCCCCGAAATCGTCCAGGGGAACATCGAGCAAGGCAGCGGAGCGCTTGGTGATCCGAATCAATTCCGCTTCGGTGTAAAAATCGAGACTGCGCAAGATTCCGAAGCGATCCCGCAACGGCGAAGAAATGAGCCCGATGCGGGTCGTCGCGCCGATAAGCGTGAAACGCTTGAGCCGAAAGCGATGGCTTCTGGCATGGACCCCTTTGTCGAAAACAAAGTCGATGGCGAAGTCCTCCATTGCCGGATACAACAATTCTTCCACATTCCGAGGGATGCGGTGGACTTCGTCGACGAATAGGACGTCACCGTCTTCGAGGTGCGTCAGAATACCAATCAGATCGCCACCCTTTTCGAGGGCCGGTCCGGAGGTGACCGTCAATGTTCCACCGGTCTCGTTGGCGATGATGTGCGCCAGGGTCGTTTTTCCAAGCCCCGGCGGTCCGTGAAAAAGAACGTGATCGACGGGTTCATTGCGCATCTTGGCTGCTTCGACCGCGATTTTAAGCGTTTCCACGATTTCTTTCTGCCCGACGTAATCGGTGAAACAAGCGGGACGCAATGACAGGATGTCCGGTTCCTTGTCTTCGGGCAGGCAGGTGCCGGAGACCACTTCCCGGTTTTCGGTTGAAAATTTTAAGACATCATTCACGGTTTCGATTCTCCGCGATACACTTCTTCGAACAGCTCTTCCGGAGTGGTGATGGCGAGGTTGCGATCCAGAGCTTCAGCCACCAGTCGTCTGGCATCCGATACTTTGTGGCCGAGTTGGGAAACAAGGACTTCGATCACGGCGTCAACCGTCTCCCCCTCGACCGACATCTTCCGCGTTGCCGCCTCGGTCGGCAGTGCAAAACGGTCCATTTTACCGCACAGCGTTGCGATTATTTTCTGAGCGGTACGGCTGCCGATCCCTTTTAGTTTTTTCAAAGCGGCCTGGTCTTTGGTCTCAATCGCGCGTGCGATCTCTCCAACCGGCAACGTCATGGCCTTGACAGCCTTCAACGGGCCGATGTCGCCGACGGAAATGAAATACTGGAAGAATTCTTTTTCTTCTTCGGAGTTAAAGCCGATCAAAACGGGCTTGGGCTGTCGCTCGGTTTGCTGGTAGTAGATGTATAGTGCCAATGAATCGCCGATATTGCTGGCATGCATGCGTTCGATCACATAAGCCGGCAAAAGAACTTCGTAGCCCACTTGGTTCGCAAGGAGTAAAATGCGGTCTTCTCCGATTTTCAGCAGGCTGCCTTCGAGGTAACCGATCATGGCGCGGCTTTGGGTTGATGCTGGTGATGTTGGGCCCAGCAGGCTGTTGAAAACCTATTGCACTAATCAATTGATACAAAATTGATACAAAAAAGAAGACGGGAAAAAAGAAAAGCAATATGGTTCAATTTATTCCAGCCGCGTCCCTTGCTTGGGGCGGTGTCGTCGGCCGCAGCGATACAGGCCGATCAGGGCCAGCCCGAGAGCGTCGGAGGCGTGCAGCGGCCGAATCGGAGAGGACAATTTCAACAGGTTTCGAACGGATTTTTCGAGCTGCATCTTGGTGGCGTTGCCGTTTCCGGTCAAGACCTGTTTGGCTTCTCTAACCGGTATTTCCAGGGACGTCATACCGATCTGCATCCCAGCGAGCAAAATAACACCTGAAACCTGACCCAGAATGATGCCTGACTTGGGGTACTGTTTTAGCGAGAAAACATCCTCAATGACCATCAGGTCGGGCTTTTCGACCTCCAGAAGAGCGAAAAGCCGGTCATAAATTTCGTGCAACCGACCAGGAAGGGGCGTTTTTTTTGAGGTATTGATGCTGCCATAGGAACAGCCGCTGATGTTGACGCCGGCCCCGTTGACGATTCCTATCCCGGTTGATGACAAACCGGGGTCGATGCCGATGATTTTCATTCTCCTGAGTATTGCATACGGAAACTATTTGATCTGGCTCAACTTCTGGGTCGCCAACTGAGCCTCGGTGGTGTCGGGGTATTTATTGATCAACTCCTTCAGGATAAGCCGGGCATTTGCTTTGTCCCCGATGTTCAAGAAAGCGTATCCCTGCTTCAGCATGGCGGACCTGATTTTGTTGCCCTTGGGGTAGTTTTCGACGACCTTCTGGTACTCAACGATGGCTTTTTCATACCACTTTTCCCGGTAGTAAATCTCCCCAATCCAGAACTGGGCATTGTCGGCATTTTGGGAATTTGGAAAGCGCTTGGTAAACTCCTGAAAGCCTGCCCGAGCCTTTTCGAGTTCACCGGCGTCGAAGGCTTGCTTGGCCTGATCGTAGAGCTCCTGCTCGGAAAGGCTCGAAAGCGGGATGCTTGCCGCAGGAACCTTGGCCGGAGCGGGCTTGGCGACATTGGATTTGGCGGCGCCACCCATGTCCAGATACTGTTCGATACTGGTGATACGGCTGTTCATGACGCGCGTATCTTCTTTCATCCGGTCGAGTTCCGTCAATCCGGACGCATCTTTTTCCTGTTTTATCTGGTACTCGACTTGTTCTAGCCTGCCGTTGATCGCCCCGATTTGCTCTCGCATGGATTCGATCTCAACCCTGAGGTTGGCGGTTTGGCCACGGATATTTTGCTCCTTGTTTTCGCTGGTTTGGCCGAACTTTTCGATCAGTGTTTTCTGACGGGCCAGCTGACCTTCTACGGCGGCCAACCGGTCATCAAGAACGATAACATCGGTACGACCGGCACAACCTGCTACAAAGATGATGCAGAAAAGAAATTTTGTAAAATAATTTTGTTTCATGATGGTGATCAGATTATCAAAATAAGGATGGTCGATAAAAAATTGATGGCACGCCCGCCACGTTTGTGCGACCGGTGACATCAATCGAGCGAAAACCGGCCAAATAGCAACACATGACGCTTGGACTCTGTATAAGCCGCCAATCATCACACATCCGCTTCGTCTATTCGTAGGGCGCCCGTTTGCGCCAATCTGCGATATATTCGAAACGTATGCAGTTCTGAATGGCGCTTGGGATGATTTTACCCTGCCTGGCGAACGGTCAGCCCGGACGCCAGACAGGAAGTATGTTTTCCTGGATGCCTAATTGATGACGAAATTGTCGCGCCTGTTCTTGGACCAGCACTCTTCATTTTGCTCGGTGCAAACCGGTCTTTCTTCACCGTAGCTGACGGTTGAAATTCGATAGGCTTCGATTCCCATGTCGACCAGGAATGATTTGGCGCTTTCGGCCCGCCTTTCACCCAGCGCGAGGTTGTATTCGGCGGTACCGCGCTCGTCGCAATTGCCCTCGATTGTCGTGTAGACATTCGGATAGGTCTTTAAAAATTCGGCCTTTTTCTTCAACGTCGCTTGGGCCATATCATCCAGATTGGATTTGTCGAAGGCGAAATAAACGTTTTCTCTTAGAAATTCGCTTTTCGCCATCTCAAAGGCCTTTGCGGTTTTGTCTTCAACCGGAGGGGGCGGTGGTGGCGGGGCCGGTGCCGGAGCCATTACCGGTGCCGGTTCTTCTTTGGTGACGGTCTTTTTTGCACATGAAACCGTCCCCAGCAGAACAGGAATTACCAAAAACAGGGCCAGAAAAATCCATAGTTTCTTTCTCATCATTTCCTCCTTTCAAATCCTCGCTTGTATTAGTATTTACTTAAATTCGGCGACCAACTCGGACTGGACTGGTCACCGGACATGGTGAGCAGTCGTCTTTGGTCGGCACCGAAAGCGGTCATCACGTAAATCCTCGATGGGCCTTCACGTGTTGAACTAAATGCTATCAGGCTTCCGTCCGGCGACCAGGAAGGTGATTCGTTGTTCCCGGTGTCCTGAGTCAACTGCAAGGGTTGCCGCCGTTTTAGATCGATGGTAAAAATATCGTTACGGCTGCCGGCCATTGACGTATAGGCAATGCGATCTCCAGTAGGCGACCAACTTGGCTGGGTGTTGTAGGTGCCTTCGAATGTCAAACGTTCAACCTGGCCGGTTTTGATATCCTGGACATAAATCTGTGGCGCTCCGGTTCGGTTTGACACAAAAGCCATCATTTTAGCATCCGGCGCCCAACTCGGAGAAAGATCGCTGGCCCAATTGTTTGTAATCTTTTTAATAATTTTCCCCGAACCCGTCAACAAATAAATTTCTTGATTGCCTGCAAAAGACATCGTGGCCGACAGAGTGAACTGACCCGGAACCCACGAAGGGGTAATGTTGATTCCCTTCTCTTCAACGGTAACCTGCTCGCTGCCCTCGGTCTGGTGGATGAAAATGTCCGGTTTTTTGTTGACGTAGGTCGTGTAAGCGATCCACTTGCCGTCCGAAGACCAGGCGGGAGACAAGCTAATGGTCCCGTGGCGTGTGAACGGCACCGGATTGCGACCATCGAAATCGCAGATAAAAATTTCCTTGTTGCCGCTCCCATTGGAGACAAAGGCCATCTTGCTGTCGAATATGCCGCGTTTGCCGGTGAGTTGCAGGATCACCTCGTTGCAGAACCGAAGGATAATCGGTCTGACATCATCCACCGTACCGTGATAGCGCTTGCCCAACAGCCGCTTGCCCGTGAGTGTATCGAAGAGCCGCAGCTCGATATCGAGGAGCGAGCCGGTTTGCGACAAACCGCCGGTCACCAGCAATTCGGCTCCGATTGTGGTCCAGTTGCGAAAATTGATTTGGTCGGTTGTGATGACCGGATTGCCCGATTCGAGCAGATAGGCACCGCGGTCGATCATGTTGAAAAAACCGGTGAAATCTAATGAATTTGTAAGGATATCAGTTGCTTTTTTTAAAAGAGCCGGATCGGTCCCATCGGAGTTCAGTGCGGCGAAAGCCGGTATAGCCATCGGTATTTTACGCGAAAACGGGTTGTTGATATCGATGTAGTCGTATTGGCCGAAGACGGTTGCGGGCAAGAGCAGAATGATGAAGACCGTCGCCATTCGTAAAGTATGTCCACTCCCTTTTATCATGCGTACGATTCCTTGACCCTTTGTGCTGCTGCAGGTTTATTTATCACTTGATGCCCTTTGGCCCGAACCGGATGCCAACGGTATAATCACCGGCGAACAGGCCGGCGGGCAGCGGCGGCAACGGGTTTGACTTGACGATCGCGCGATATGCCGATTCATCCAGATAGGCGTTCCCGGATCTTTGATCGAACCAGATGTCGCTGATTTCTCCGTTTGGTCTGATTTTGAACCCCAAAATTGCCTCGAGGTCTGTCCGGCCGCCGCCCATCAGTTCGGAAAAGACCCAGTTCTTTTGAACTTGATAGGCGATTTCGGCCTGATAAACCTGGACCCGGCTTTGAAATTGGCCCGAAGAGAGACCTGTACCGGTCGGGTTGCCGACCATCGATCCCGCCTGACCGGGGCTGGCCCCGGTCTCTGTCTTCCGGCTACGGTCTTCTTTTTCAACTTGCTGTTTCAAGCGGTTCAATGTTTCTTCCAGTTTGGAAGGACGCGTTTCCTCGACTTTTTTTTCCATTTTCGAAACGGCGTCTTTGATCACCTCGGAAGGCTTGAACGTCTTGTGTTTTAAAGATTCCTTTTTCTTCGTCTCCGGTTTAGGTGTCGGTGCCGTCGATACCTCCGCCTCGGGTTTCGGCGGAGGGGGCGGCGGTTTGACTGGTACGGGTTTGATGACCGGCTCCTTAGTGACGGCCGGTTTTTCGGGAACCGTTGATTCTACGACCGGTTTTTCAGGGGCAGGGGCCTTGGCGGCTCCGTTGCCCAAGGCCGGTATCGAAACAAGACTGACGTTCACTGCCGATGGAATGTATCTCCGGGACGGCGTCAACGCCGGCATGATAATGAATACAGTCATCAGGACGATGTGCAGCAGCAGCGATATTCCAATGTAAAAGAGCAGAGTCCGGCTGCCGACATCGACGCTGGCGATTCGGTTCGAGGCGGCGTGTGACGCGCGTTTCTTCATTGCGGCCACTACTTTTTGTTAACTTTTTCTTCTTTGGTTGGCGGTACGGTCACCATTCCGAGCTTTTCCACACCGGCCAGCTTGATTTCGGACATGACCCGGACGACCGTTCCGTAGGGGATGTCCTTGTCCGCCTTCAAATAAACCTCGCGGTCACTGCGGTTGCTCATGATTCTTTTCAGCTTTTCGTTAAGGTCTTCCACGGTCACCGGTACATCGTTGATAAAAATGGTGGCCTTATTGTCAATGG
>JBATHN010000316.1:0-2460 GCA_049666885.1 Desulfobacterales bacterium | reverse complement strand
CCGACGAACCACGGTTTCGACGAGTTCTTCGGCAATCTCTATCATCTGAACGCCGAGGAAGAGCCGGAGAACGAGGACTATCCCGCCGACATGGTCATGGCGGATGGGCGCACCTTCCACGAGGTCCACGGCCCGCGCGGGGTGCTGAAATCCTCCGCCGTTTACGACAAGAAGGGTGCTGTCACCGGACAGAAGATCGAAGACACCGGGGCACTCACCAAAAAACGCATGGAAACCGTCGACGACGAGACCGTGGCCGCCGCGATCGAGTACATCCGGGCCAGGGAAAAGGACGGCACGCCCTGGTTCGTCTGGTGGAACGGCACGCGCATGCACTTTCGGACCCACGTTAGCGAAAAGCGCCGTGCCATGGCCGACAAGGCTGCGGGCAAACACGTCGATGAGTACGCCGCCGGCATGATCGAGCACGACATGCATGTGGGCCAGTTCCTCGAGCTGCTCGACGAGCTCGGCATCGCCGACGAGACGCTGGTGTTCTACTCCACCGACAACGGGCCGCACATGAACACCTGGCCGGATGCGGCATGGTCGCCGTTCCGGGGTGAAAAGAACTCCAACTGGGAAGGCGCCTTCCGGGTGCCGGCCATGGTGCGCTGGCCGGGCAAGATCGAAGCCGGGCGGGTCTCGAACGAGATCATGTCCCACATGGACTGGCTGCCGACCTTCCTGGCCATGGCCGGTGTGGATGACATCAAGGAGCAGCTGAAGGGTAAGGGCGTCAAGGCGATCGGGCGTGACTATCGGGTCTACCTCGACGGCTACAACACGCTGCCCTACCTGCTGGGCAAAGAGGACAAGACGCCGCGCAACGAGATCTTCTATTTCTCGGACACCGGCGACATGACCGCGCTGCGCTATGACGATTGGAAGGTCATCTTTCTGGAGCATCGTTATCCCCAGACCCTGCAGGCCTGGGCGGAACCCTGGACCGTCCTGCGGCTCCCGCTGCTGTTCAACCTGCGGCGCGATCCTTATGAGCGCTCACAGATTACGTCGAACACCTACTACGATTGGTTTCTGGACCGCATCTTTATCTTGAACGCCGCGGGGGTGTATGTGAACAAGTTCCTTGCCACCTTCGAGGAGTTCCCGCCCAGCCAGAAACCGGGCTCGTTCACCATCGGCGATGCGAAGGAGAAGATCTTCAGCACCATCGGATCGCCTTAGGGGATCCGGCGGCAGCGCCAACAGGGACGGGCCAAGCCGATCAATCGGTAGGCCCCTATCCTGGTCCATGTTCACGGGGCTGAAATGCACAATCTATTGTAAAGCACTGACCAGTAGGCGTTTGCAGGGAACCACAGATGCGCGGCGCCGGGCACGCCGACGTACTGGTCGTACTTCAAGTGCCCGGGAACAAAGCAGATGCGGTGCCCTGTGAACGCTTACCTATCCTGAATCGCTTCCAGCGACAGCACTCACCTTCCGGACCCGGCTACCCTGCTCGATGCTCTGGCCGGGCCCGGTATGTGTGCATTGATGCCCCACCGCCGGAAGGTGAGTGTCGGAGACAAAAAAATGAGATTCGAGAAGTTTGCCGCCCGAACACTGAAACTGACCATAAATTCGATCTTAATATAATAGAATCGCTATGAGATGGGAAATCTAAATGAAAAAATTGAAGATAACTCGGTGTCACGTTCTGCTTGTATTGATCGCCGTTTCACTCATCGGTCGGATAGCCGTTCCGGCAATGGCGGCTGATCCGCTGCCATCCTGGCGTGAAGGCCTAAACAAGCGGCAGATCATTGCGTTCGTCGAGAAGGTAACCACACCGGGCAGTCCGGACTTTGTTGCCCCCGAAGACCGGGTGGCAACCTTCGACATGGATGGCACCGTGCTGCTGGAGAAACCGGCCTATTCGCTTTTCACCTTTGCCATCCCGCTGATCAAGGCGGCCGCTGCCGATAAACCGGCATTGCTCGAGCGCCCCCATGTCAAGGCGATCGTGGACGGCGATATGAAATACTTTGCCAAGGCCGGGAAATTCGGCCCGGAGGGGCTCTATGCCACGCTGCTGGAAACCCACAGCGGCAAAACCGAAGCCCAGTACGCCGCAGACGCGAACACATTTTTGTTTAAACAAAAACACCCCCGCTTTCAGGTGCCCTACGCCGAAACGGTTTACCGGCCCATGCTGGAAATGATCCGCTATCTGAAGGACAGCGGCTTCCGGGTCTATATTTGCTCGGGGTCCGACATTGCCTTTATCCGGGCCATGATCGAAACGTCCATCGGGCTCCCCGTGGAAAATGCCATCGGCACCCAGGTCGTGACCACATGGATCGAAACCGCCAACGGATCTGAATTCCGGCGCGAACACGCCTTTGTGGAGCCGGTCAACGACGAGAAGGGCAAACCGGTCAACATTCTGCGCATGGTAGGCAAACGCCCCATCATCGCGGTGGGAAACTCGGAGGGGGATCGGGACATGCTGGA
>JBATHN010000315.1:0-2442 GCA_049666885.1 Desulfobacterales bacterium | reverse complement strand
AAAATATTCCAATGGTGAAAGAATTATTGGGAAAAGGAGCAGATGTTAATGCAAGGGGTGAATTTGAAAGCACGCCGTTGATTATTGCTTCAAAGCTTGGAAATATCGAATGTATACAAATCCTGCTGGCAAATGGGGCTTACATCGATTCTCAGTGCTTCCGTAAATGCTCCGCATTGATGTGGGCGGCAGATAATGGGCATACTGAGGTCGTGAAGTTACTTGTCGAAAATGGGGCTGCCCCAAATACGCAGGATCTCGATGGGTGGACGGCTCTAATGAAAGCCGTATATAAAAAGCACGTTGAGATTGTTCGAACATTGATCAAAAATGGTGCAAACGTTAATTCAAAAAATATTGGGGGATATACCACTTTGTTTGTAGCAGAAGGAATTAACGCATCACCAGAGATCATTAATATGCTTAAGGAGGCCGGAGCAACGATGTAATCTTAATATCACAGAGGTTTGCGGATAACGTCGGAAAATAATTGTACCCTGAGATCAAAAAACCGAAGCATTTTTGCTTCGCTTGGGGGATTAATTATCAGATTATTTGAAACTAACTGATACGCATACCGTATTTGTAATGATTACAAAGAATTGAAAAAGACAGGTACTGATAGTTCAAGCGCCCCCCATCTCTTCCCTGCTTATATTCCAAAACAACTAAATTTTATAATCTACCCTTGTATTGGATTATTTTGGAATTAGATTTGGGCCATTGTTTCATCAATGTTTCCGCGGATATAGGATTTTTATAATTCTAATTCATTATTACCTATTAGCTGGCTGGACATGCACCCCCAAAAAGTTAGTCTGAAATTGACGAAATTTATCAAGACCAACGGCTATTCTGTACATCAATCAAAGGAGACGACATTATGAAACGGCAGCCCAATTTCTTGTCATTAGTTGTAGCCTGCGCCGTTCTGGCGCTGCCCCAATTGGCTGCGGCGAAAACGACCACCGGAATCCCCCCGGAGATCATCACCCCCGACAAAGTCGAGACCCGAATCGGTACGCTTGAATACAAGGACGGCGCTCCAACCGTGGAAACCGCTCAGAAGGTTTATGATACCCTGGATTTCACCCGTGCTTTAAACGTTTATAATAACAGCTTCAGGGGTGCGTCAGCCTACGGCTTGCTTAAAGGCTTTCGCAGCATCGGTGCCAAGGAAAACACGGTGGTCATCTTCTCTGAACTGATGGATTCCAATTCACTGTTTCTGACCGCTAACGCCGACACCGTATATTACCTGTCTGTGGTGGATCTGACCAAGGGGCCGATGGTGATCGAACAGCCGCCGAAAAGCGTGGGTACCATCAACGATATGTGGTTTTCGTGGATCATCGACATCGGTTTCCCCGGTCCTGACCGTGGAGAGGGCGGCAAATACCTGATCGTGCCACCCGGCTACGAAGGCCCGCTCCCGGACAGTGGCTTTCATGTCGCGCTTTCAAAGACAGACCGGATTCTTTATGCCTGCCGCGCCTATCTGGTGGACAATGATCCGAAGCCAGCCGCTGAGATGATTAAGAAGTATATGAAGATCTACCCCTATACGCCGGGAGGCTATGGTACGAGCATTGCGACCGCGCTCGAAGGCAAAGTCCGGCTAGAAAAGAATCCGCCGGTTCCCGAGACCAAGTTCGTGGAAGGGAGCGGCAAGGCGTTCAATACGATCCCTCCCAGCGATTACATGTTCTTCGAGATGATCAACGAAAACGTGCAACAGGAGCCGGCCACCAGCTACGATGTGGAACTTGCCGGTCAGTTGGCCGCCATCGGCATCGTGAAGGGCAAGCCGTTCAAACCGGACGCACGGATGAAGAAGATCCTCACCGACGCCGCCAAGGTCGGAAATGCGGCCGGACGAGTGCTCAACTGGCGCTACGTCACGGCGCATCCCGATTGGAATTACTATCCCGATTCGAATTGGGGAAACATGTTGTGGGAGGGCGGCTACAACTTCGAAACGCCGCCGCCGATGATTACCAAGGAAGGCATGTTCAAGCAGAATCCGCCGACCGGTGCACGGACTCTTGATTCACGGACTGCGTTCTACTACGGTTACACCCTCGACTCCCCCGGTATGATCATGAGGCTTCCCGGGGTCGGTTCCCAGTACCTAATGGGCTTCCTGGACTCGAAAAACAATTCCATGGACGGCGGCAAAACCTACAAGGTGACCCTGCCGAAAAACATTCCAGCGCAGGCATTCTGGTCGTTCACCGTTTACGACAACCAGACCCGCTCGATGCTGGATACACCGCAGCGTTATCCGCGGGCCGGCAGCCAGAGTTATCCATCACCCGCCGCTGAGGTGGACGCTGACGGCTCGACAACGATTTACTTCAGCCCTACACAGCCCAAAGGCGTGAAGCGTGGTAATTGGATTCAAACCATGCCCGGCAAGGGCTGGTTTACGATTTTGCGCCT
>JBATHN010000314.1:0-3678 GCA_049666885.1 Desulfobacterales bacterium | reverse complement strand
GCGGCCATTGTCGTAGGGCTTGGGGTCTCCAACTCGTTCATCCTGCCGACCCATCAGGTGAATGCGCTCTACATGGGCCCCGGAGAATATAAGACCAGGGATTACATGAAAATCGGAGGGCTGCTGGCAATCATCTATATTGTTATTCTGGTGACAATGACCTATTTCTTTTACCTTTAAAATTGAGACGCGAGCCTCAACGCCAGCCCGTTTAGAGAATATTTCTTTTCGATCGCTTCTCTGGCCCAAGACAAGATGCAGAATGATAGAGGCATCCATTCCGGCAAATCCCGGCATCGGTTTTTAAACGGCGTAAACGTGCTCATGTGTAAAGCACTTTATGCAGGATGTCCCCTCGCTTTACCTCCGCAGCTGGAAGATCACTATTGCGGAAAAGGGCGAAGCCGTGGTCAAATCGGGAGTTCGAAGCTGGCGAAGGAAGGATATTTTTGACATCCGGTTTCGGCGCTTTCTAGGTGAATTCGATTAATCCCTCGCGGATCAGACGGCCGATCGTCATTTGCTGCGGACACGCTTGTTCGGCGCGGGTATAGTCCAGTTCGGCCATTATCCGGCGCATTTTCTCCGGAATCCGTTGAAACTGATGTGCAGCGCGGCGCCGGTCACCGTAGCTTCGCCCATACATTAAAAACCGCATGGCATCACCGATAGGTGCTGGGGCGTCAAGGGCCGACTCGCAGGTCCGCGCACATCCGGTGCAATAGCTCGATCGTGTTAACTGGGCGTATCGTTGCAGATGTTGCCGGTCGTTGTCCGAAAGCCGGGTGCGGTTCAGTGCAGCCGAGACATTCTCCATGAGCAGCTTCATGTTCGGCATCTCCGAGCAGATGCTGGCGATCCGTTTGTCTTCCCACACGGCCTTGAGTTTGGCCTGCCCGACGGTAAATCCTTTGGCTAAAAACCGATCGGCCATTTCCCGTTCCGCTTCCCCTGCGCTGGAAAAAGAACCGCCGCCCTGGGTTTTCATGGCCGTCAGTCCGATACCGGCTTCTGCGCAGGCATCCACTGCCCGGCGCATCGCGTCGGTATACATCAGTCGATAGTTGTAGCTCATCATGATGGCGTCGATCCAACCGAGCCCGGATGCGTCCAGCAGACACTGCTCCATGTTTCTGTGGGTGCTGAATCCGAAAAGCCGTATTTTGCCTTCCGACTTCTTCTTTTCGCCCCAGCGGCGTTTGGCGTCGTCCATTTCGTCAATGCGACCGACGCTGTGGACAAAGAAAAGATCGATATATTCGGTGTTCATCCGGCGCAGGGATTCATCCAGATCGGCGCTCATCCCTGCGACGGTCAAGGAGTGAGATTTGGTAACCAGAAAAATATTTGGGCGATCCTGGGGAAACGCCGAAAAATACTTGCCGATCCGAGTCTCGCTGTTTCCACCCATGTAGGAACTGGCGGTATCCCAGTAGGTGACGCCCCAGAAGACGGCCTGCCGCAGCATCAGCTGGGGCAGGTGAAGGCTGCCACCGAAAGACAGAATCGGCACCTCGATTCCGGTGTTGCCAAATGGCCGGGTGGGCACCGGTGTCGGTTCAGCCGCGATGGCCGCAGGGCCGATAGAGGAGATGATCGATCCCACGGCGGCGGTACCGGCAAGCTTCAGAAAATCGCGTCGGGTGACGATAGGTTCATGCGGCACTGGTCACTCCTGAGGTTCTCAGGAATTCAAATACTGTTCAACGGTGTATCTCAAATCCTCATCCAGGTCAGTCTTGGCGAGCCACTGCAAATAATCAGCCGGCACCTCTTCCATCTTCAGGCCCTTATGCTTCCCGAAAGGCATTCTACGATAAAGCACCGGTTTGTTTGACACTTCGATTATCTTTGCAACGGCATCATCCCCGAATTCTTCAACCGCCTGGGCGTGAATATGGTGAAAGATGGCTTCAAGAACCAGAATATCCCCCAAGGCGGTGTGCGCGGTGGCATCGACAGTAAGGTTGAGATAATATCGCAGATATTGCAGACTATAGCGCGGGATCACCCCATCTTTGTCAAAATAACGGGCCAATTTGAAGGTGCAAACAACCTTCTTTGGCTCGATCCCTTCCTTTTTGAGCATCTCAGCATCAAACGCCGCATTGTGGGCGACCATGACATTGCTCTCTGGGGTCATCAGATCCCGGAGTTCATTCCACGCATCGCTTCCACGGAAGGAGGGTTTATTCTGAACCATTTCATTGGTGATGTGATGGACGGTCATAGCGTCGATGGCGATCGGCATGCCCGGATTGAACAGTTCGTTGACCGTTAGACCATCTTCAGTCTTGAAGGCGATTTGGCACAGTCGGTTTCCCGGACCGCTGCCGGTGGTTTCTGTGTCGAGATAAATAAACATGTCGCAACCGGTATCACCTTATATCAGTCGTTTCAGAATCCAATATGCGGCGTAACCTACACCGCCGGTAATTGCCAGCATGATTGATGGGCGGCATAGCGGTGTTTCTTTGAATTTCCAGACATACAGGTATCAGCAAATCCGGATTTGTCTGTCAGAGCATGATCTGAAATAAGTAACCCCCAACATTGCATAAACAAAATGGCAAAGAATAGTTAATGGAATACTCTTGATATGGACTTTAGTTCTTTTTTGAAACTACGCCTAAATGGCACAGTTTTTTTTGAGATCAAACTAGATTTTCAACGGCCGGCGGTGGTGCTCATAACTGTGTTCAATGTGTCACATTCCGCCAGTTGCCGGCGCCAACCCCACTTGATCACCGTCTTTGAGAACCGAATTTTTTTCAGCATGTTTTCCATTAACGAAAACAAGTTTGATATCCTCCGGAGACCGATCGAGCCGCTTGATCAAGGACGTTACCGTCTCCCCATCTTTCATATCGTAAGGTGTGCTGTCCTTGTAGTCGCAGGCGTCTGCATCGGCTAGGGTTGAAATGCATTTAACCGTTACTTTCATTTGATGGCTCCTTTAATGAATTTTCGTTTAAGGTGAGACTTCAGGTTTTTTTAGTAAGCGCGTATAGCACCCCCAACTGCCCGGCTCCAGGTTCCAGTTTCGGGGTTCAAAGGTTGCGAAACTGATTTCATTAGCATAATGCCCCCTTATTTGGATTGGCCGCTTCAACCCATTGTAAGAAACATGGAATTCGACTCAATTGACGCGTAATCCGATTGTTAGAGACGAGCTACGACACTTCAACCGGGAACCGTTAATTCCGCCTGGGTGGGAAACCGCTTGACCAAAAAATTTATAGACTAAGATAGGCATTTGTCGAATCAATTCAAGCAGGGCATCATGCATGCGACTGCATTTCAGATAACGGCCTGTTTATAGGTGCCCACCCACGGTTTCATTAAAAGCACTGATCGGTTTCCGATCTATAGATGTGCAATTTTATGTAAATTCAAGGAAATCGTCGTCATCCTTAATAAATAACAACAGTGCCCGCCAAAAAACTGGCGGGCACTTTTAAGCAGGTCATAATTAAATGGCTATTTTGATACTTCTTGTATCCGGATTAGATCCAGTCGGTTTTTGGGGAGCCTGATACCGGACAGCAACAGCACAAGCCGCCCTCAGCATCGAAATCGCCCCCTTGCCGCGGTTTCTCTTGTTAACGCCAGCGGCGATGATGAACTTCGATAATCACTTCGCCAACAGGATTTTGCCAGCGATGGATGGTACTGTTC
>JBATHN010000313.1:0-2060 GCA_049666885.1 Desulfobacterales bacterium | reverse complement strand
TCTACGGAGACGGCACCCAGAGCAGGGATTTCGTTTACGTGAGCGATGTGGTGCGCGCAATGATCGCCGCCGCCGCCACCAAAGCCGCTGCCGGGCAGTCGATCAACGTGGGGACCGGGACATCGATCGACATCAACCGACTCTGGCGGACGATTGCGAGCATGGCCGGGCTGAGCATCGAGCCCCGCTATGACCCGCCGCGGGCCGGAGACATCACCGCATCGGTGGCCGCCGTCGATACGGCGGAATCCCTACTCGGCTTCAAGGCGAAAGTGTCACTCGAGGACGGGCTCGAGCGCACCTTCCGGTGGTATGCCGCGTCTCAAACCACAACAGGCGCCCATTTGCAGAAAAGGAGTGAGAATGGAGATTGACGTCAAAAATGTTCTGGTGACCGGTGCCGCCGGTTTCATCGGGTTTCACCTTACACGGCGTTTGCTTTCGAACGGGGTTCACGTCACCGGCATCGACGACTTGAATCCCTATTATGACGTCAAATTAAAAGAAGACCGCCTTCAAATCCTTCAGGCCGAGTCGAAATTTTCTTTTTACAAGTCCAACATCGCCGAACGCGAGAGATTGGTCGACATTTTTGATGCCGGGCATTTCGACGTCGTGGTCAACTTGGCGGCTCAGGCCGGCGTGCGCTACTCGCTTCAAAACCCTTACGCCTACGTGGATGCCAACTTGGTTGGTTTCGTCAACTTGCTGGAGTGCTGCCGGCATCATAAAACGCCCCACTTGGTTTTCGCTTCATCCAGTTCGGTTTACGGTGCCAACACCCACATGCCGTTTTCCGTGCACGACAATGTCGATCATCCGGTCTCCCTTTACGCCGCTACCAAAAAGTCGAATGAACTGCTGGCGCACTCCTACAGCCATTTGTACGGCCTTGGGTGCACCGGCCTGCGTTTTTTTACAGTTTATGGCCCCTGGGGGCGGCCCGACATGGCGCTTTTTTTGTTCACCAAGGCCATCTACGACGGCCAACCGATACAGGTGTTCAACCACGGCAAGATGAAACGCGATTTTACCTATATCGACGATATCGTCGAAGGGGTCGTGCGGGTCATGGGACGGCCGCCGCAGCCGAACCCAAGTTGGGACGCTAATCGGCCGGATCCCGGGACGTCGTACACGGCATACAAAATCTACAATATCGGCAACAACCAGCCGGTGGAACTGACGGATTTCATCGCGGCCATCGAGGCTGCGGTCGGTAAAACGGCCCGCAAGGAAATGCGGGAGATGCAGGCCGGGGATGTGCCGGCGACCTACGCCGATATTGACGATCTGGTCCGGGATGTGGGGTTTAGACCCGACACACCGCTCGAGATCGGAATCCGGCGCTTTGTGGAGTGGTTCAGGGACTACTATAATTATTGATGTCGGCCGCTGCTCGATATTTCAAGCGTGGGTACATAACAATGACCATCGGCAGTGTTGGTTTAGGTTTCAGATTTCAGCACAGCCGCTGGTTGTCGCCTCCAGTTCGATTGAAGAGGAAGCTTTTAAGCTCCGGTGAAAAATTCCAATTCGCAGGTAACAAATAAATCACAATGACCAAAATTCAAAATGTCAAACCTGTTTGGGTCATTGGATATTGAGATTTGGGATTTATTTGGAATTTGGTGCTTGGAATTTGACTTTTCCGCATACCTCGATGCCCGGGATGGTATCTTTAAAATTGCCTTTCAATTGGGTATAGCACCGCTGAGTTTCATATAAGGGCTTGGCCGTCGGCTATAATGCCAAACACCAAAATACTGAGTCACTTCAAAAATGACACAACACGAGGGAGGAGGGGACATGAAAGTCGATGCCAATGGTGTCCGGATCAATATCGCGCTTTCCGGCAACTCGTCAGGGCCGGTGGTCTTGCTGAGCCACTCCCTTGCGACGTCTCTCGATCTCTGGTGGCCCCAACTGGCAGTCCTCGAACCGCAGTTCAGAGTACTGCGCTACGATACCCGTGGCCACGGTGCCAGCGATGCACCTCAAGGAGCTTACACCCTGGCTCAATTGGCGGATGACGCCGTGGCGGTCATGGATGCGCTCGA
>JBATHN010000312.1:0-2897 GCA_049666885.1 Desulfobacterales bacterium | reverse complement strand
GCTGGATCCTTTTTTTGTGGCCGACATCCGTGTCGATTATGACGGGCAGATATATGAAACTGGCACTCATATTTCCACCGATCTGTGACCCGACGGCACCCTATATCGCTCTGCCCTCTCTGGCAGCCTGGCTTCGATCTCACGGCACCGAGGTCGTTCCCATCGATGCCAACCTGGAGTGCACCGAACACTTACTGCAGTCCCACAATCTGGAAATCTTTACCGAACGCCTGACCAAACGACTGAGCCGACTGGAACGGAAATGCATTCTCAATCACCAGGAGCAACTGGCCTATGTGACACTATGGCACGGAAAACAAGCCAGCCGCTCGACGTTGAAAAATATCGAGGACGCGGTTTCCGTGCTCCGCGATCGTTCCGGTGCGCGGTTTTTTGACCCGGCGGAATATTACCGCGCGATTTCGGCAATCGAAGCGGCCTTGCAGTTGATCAGCGCCGCCTTCACGCCCCTGGAAATGGATTTTACCCGATATCGCACGCCGTTTTCATTGCTGGACTTGGATCAAATCCGCAACGACGCCCGTGGCGACCGCAATCCCTTTTTTCACTATTTCAACGGCCAATTAGTAGACCGGCTTGCCGAAGAGGAGGTCGGCCTGGTAGGGGTTTCGGTGGTCTATGCTTCCCAGATTCAACAGGCCTACACGTTGGCTTACGTGCTGCGCCGCAAACTTCCGAATGTGTACCTGACGGCCGGCGGCCCGGCCCTGACACAATTATTTTTGCGGCTGGATCCGGACAGGCGCAGCGACGCCCTGGGCCCTTTTCACTCGGCCGTCCTGTTCGAAGGTGAAATGCCCCTTTTGAACATCGTGCGGGAACTGGCGTCAGGCCGCAGACCCACCGGCATACTGCACGCAGACGATCCGGTGGACCTGGCCGGTCTGCCGGCTCCCGATTTCGACGGCCTGCCGCTGGAGCGCTATTTCAGCCCTGAACCGGTGCTGCCCTATGATCCGACCCGAGGTTGTTACTGGGGGAAATGTGCGTTCTGCCATTACGGACTGGCTGAAAAAGGAACGGCACTTTACCGCGAGAGACCTTTGGAAGCGGTCCTGCAGCATCTGGAAAAACTCTCGGTGCGCCACGATTGCCGCCTGTTCTATTTATCCCAGGATGTCATGGCCCCGAGGACGGTTCATCGCCTTGCCCGGGAAGTTCGCGAAGCCGGATTGACCTGGCGCTGGGCCTCGGATCTTCGCCCCGAACCATACTTCACTGCGGAAGTAAGCCGAGATCTGGCCGAAGGCGGGGCTCTTGCGGTATCTTTGGGAGTTGAATCCGGCTCTGCGCGGATGCTGAATTTGATTTGCAAAGGAACTACCAAAGAGGACCTGGAAGCGGTGATACAAAACCTGGCGGTCGTCGGCGTGGCCGTAGAAGCCATGTGTTTCACGGATTTTCCAACGGAATCCTACGCGGATGCCATGGCAACCCTGCAACTGCTCGACACCCATCGCGAGGCGATTGCCCTGTTTATGTGCGGCCGATTTCAGCTGACCAGCGGTTCGGCTGTGGCCGGCAGGCCCTCGGACTTCGGAATCCGCGACATCTGGTATGTCGCCGGAGACGACCTTCGCAACACCCTGCACTATGAAGAGAAGCCGGTCTCCAAAACCGCTGCGGAAGCAGAACAAATCGAAGCCCGGCTGAATCGGATTTCCCGTCACTGGCAGCTTCACGACTATCCATGGGCCGGATCTTTGTCCACGGCCCACACGTTGCTTTGGTACGAGCGGTTTGGTCCGCAGATATTCAAACAACTGGCGCGCATCAAAGGCCTGCGCTCCGGCGCCCGGGTCGCCGCGTCTGCCGCCGCTCTGCCGCATCACGTGAGAACGGTTGCCGAGCAGGCCTTTAAAAACGAGACCGACCTCTGGCATGAGCTTGTGCACGGGAAGCGTGCGGTCACACCGGAACTTTACCGGCAGTCGGCGGAAAATCTGCCGTTGTTGAGCGTTCGGAAAACCAGGAAATTATCCGGTTGATAAGAAAATCGGTTTCGTCCCCGGCATCTCACCAAACCCTTCGCGCCATAAATCAGCTTAAAACCCCATATGTTATGCCCCTACTGCCTTGACTCTCAAGTCAATTCCACCCTATACTCCCTCAAAGGGATTTCTTATCACCTTATTCTAAATGCCAACTAAATTATGGAATTAATCGATTTATTACGCAATGTTGAGATGTTTGAGGGATTGACCGCTAAGCAGTTTCAAAAAATAGCTAACACCTTCAATGAACGAATACTTCAGGCCGGAGAGGTTCTTTTTTCCCGAGGAGATAAGGCCGAACATCTTTATTTAGTCAAGAGTGGCTTTATTGAAGTGGTTACCGATTCACCCAATTCTAAAATGAAACGTGTCATTCGCAATTTAGGATTGGGTCAAACGGTTGGAGAGATGTCATGGGTCGATCGGGGAGTGCGTTCTGCTACTGTGCGCGCGGCTACCAACAATACGATCGTAGCGGCAGCCTCCTTCGACGCTCTCGACGAAATGTGTAACAGGAATCCCAAAATCGGTTACCGCCTTTTTCGAAACATTGCCGCCGACCTTTCTTTTAGGTTTCGGCAGGATATCGGAACCGGTTAGGCCCGTTTATCGGACCAACTTTACCATCTTCGACGATTTGGCGCCGAGAGGGTAAACATTAAAGATATATCCTGAAAAAATAGATCCGAGCTCGCCTTGACGTCGTGCATAGACAAGAGAATGCCACGATCGATGCAAAAAATCGTATCGACTACTCCTCTGTATTACTTGTGCTATGTGAAAGCCCAAGCTGTACGCTACAGCGATGGTTAGAGCATAAACGCAGTTACTGTCGTTACGGAATAGTTACTTAAAAAGGGATAAGCATGGCAAAGGTGGTCA
>JBATHN010000311.1:0-1621 GCA_049666885.1 Desulfobacterales bacterium | reverse complement strand
ATTATCCGGCATGAGATTATCCTTTTGAATTAGTTTCCGTCAATAAAAAGAAACGCATTATCAGCGCTGGCCTCACCTTGCCACGTCGCAGCAAAAAATACAAGTTTGAATCAGAGTCAGAGCAGTTTAACAAAAAGTTAAAATATAATTATACTAATAATAACAATATAATAATTAAAAATATAGTGCATCTCGACTGACCCTTCACAGCGGATTATTTTTTTGTGCAATGCAAAAAAATATCTTGACATCCTCTATCAGCTGCCTATAATGTGGTCAACATCGGCTGCAGAACAGCCGTACAATAATCTTACTTTATTACAGGAGGAATTCATAACATGGAGACGGAAAAATTCGCAAAACAAATGATCGATTTTCAAAAAGCAACTTTTGACAACACCTTCACGGCCGTGACCATGCTTCAGGACCAGGCCGAACGGATGGTCAACACCATGATCGAGCAGACAAGCTGGCTGCCCGAGGAGAGTCGACGGGTCATCGACGAGATGGTTGGCACTTATAAAAAAGGTCGGGCCGATTTCAAGGGAGTCATGGACGAGAATTTCGTGAAGCTGGCCGATCTTTTTGAGATGGTTCCCACGCTGAAGAAACCCCAGGCGTCCCCAATGCCAAAAACGAAGTAATGCGGCAAAAAACAGTTGATTTCAATAAAGGAGGCAACTATGTTCGATTCTAAACCAATGCTCAAGCAAATGCTCGATTTCAACAAAACGGCCTATGACAATAGCGTAAAAGCCATGTTGGCAATCGGCGAACAGAATGAAAAAATGGTGAACACGTTCCTGACACAGGCCACCTGGATTCCCGAAGAAGGCAAAAAACCCATTAAGGAATGGGTCGAAGCCTATAAAAAAGGGTGCCAGAATCTCAAAAAAACCGCTGACGACAATTATAAGAAAGTGGCGGACTTCTTTGATGCTGCCTAAAAACCAAGATCCAATGGGGAAACGCATTATCGATGGCGGCTCCCATCTTGTCACGGCGCAGCAAAAAAAAGGTTTAAATCATGGGCGGAGCAGTTCAGAATAAGGCTAAATTTAAATTATTATAATAAATACAATATAATATTAAATAATATTAGCATCTCAGCTGGCCCGCCACAACCCAATAGTTTTTGTGCAATGCAAAAAAACTATCTTGACACCGAATCGCGGCTTCTTATTGTAAGGTATCATTAGCTGCGGATCAGCGCATTAAAAACATTAATTTTAACGGGAGGATTCCATAACATGGAGACAGAAAAATTCGCAAAACAAATGATCGATTTTCAAAAAGCAACTTTTGACAACACCTTTACGGCCGTGACCATGCTCCAAGACCAGGCCGAACGGATGTTCAACACCATGATCGAGCAGACAACCTGGTTGCCCGAGGAGAGTCGACGGGTTATCGACGAGATGGTTGGCGCGTATAAAAAAGGTCGGACCGATTTCAAGGGGGTTATGGACGAGAATTTCGTGAAGATGGCTGATCTTTTTGAGGCGGTTCCCACGCTGAAGAAACCCCAGGCGTCCCCAATATCAAAAACGAAGTGACGCGGCGAAAAACAGTTGATTTCAGAAAAGGAGGCAAGTATGTTCGAACCCAATCAAATGCTGAA
>JBATHN010000310.1:0-1506 GCA_049666885.1 Desulfobacterales bacterium | reverse complement strand
CTTTTAGGCTGCTTCTGTAATTTTCTCAAATGGCAAAGGGCTTTTTTCTTGAGTTGATCTTTTGACCGAGCTGGCGTTCCGGAATGAACCCCTTCCTTCAGGTCGCAGTTCAGATATTCATCAGGGTTTAGTTCCGGTGAGTAGGATGGCAGAAAGAAAACCTCCATCTGCTCCTGGTGCTCTTCAAGCCATTGTTTTACCGGCTTGCTATGGTGAACCCGAAGATTATCCAGTATCAGGTAAATTTTGCGGTCAGAATCCTTGATAAGGCGTTTCATAAATTTTATGAGCACATCGGAATTCATTTTTTCTTTATAGATCATGAACCGAACCCTGCCCTGGTTGGTTACCGTGGAGATCAGATTGACACGCTTGCATCTGGCAGAAAGCCGGATCGCCGGTGTGTGACCACGCGGTGCATAGCTTCGTCCATGGTAGCTGTCATTGCAAAGACCGGTTTCGTCTCCCCATTGAATTTCGGCCTGCTCTTTTTTTGCTCTATTTACAATGGCCGGATAGTGCTCGTTGAGCCACTTTTTGACAGCTTTGGGATTTTGCTCATAGGCCCGGCGAAACGGCTTCTGGGGTGTAAATCCCCACCGCTTCAGGTAGTCGCCAACGGTTCTGATCGGCATCTGGATACCCCAGAGTTGTTTGATGAGCTGCTGCACTGCAATCCTAGTCCACAATGCAAAGGGCAGCTTGAGCTGATCTGGACAATTGTCCCGGATCGACTTTTGAATCTCTTTTTCTTGCTCTGGCGATAACGTGCGGTATTTTCCAACTGGCCGTCCGCGCTTCTTTATGCGAATCGCTTTCGCGCCACCGCTTTGATAGGCTTTGTACCATTGGCATACGGTCGTCGGCTGAACGCCGATGATTTCGCCTATCTCTTTGTAGGTCCGTCCGGCCTTTTTTAGACGGATGGCTTGATGCCGAAGGGCTTGTTGTGCTTCTGTGCTCAGTTTGCGCGCATCTATCTTTTCCATGCATTGAGCTATAGCAAACTATGAGAGAATTTGCGAGTATTTTTACGCCGGGTTAATATTAACCTCGGGAACAACAACTCGCTTTTCATCTTGTGTCATTTTATCCACCACCTTTCTTTGTATAACATTTAAAGTGTAAACACAGTGGTCGAAATCAAGGCCGGTGGGAAACTCAGACTTAAAATTCATTCGGCCATGGTATCTAAGAACGCAGAGCTCACCGATAATGTTTAGGTGCAGCTGAGAAACCATGGAGTATCCAAATAGCTATAGGTCAAACTGCCGTGTGATTACCTCGTTTAACAGACTTGACCTTGCCATGCTTATTTTCATACTAGGCAAACGCTGTAAAAATTCTAATCTATTGTGTAAACGTTGCATTTTGTTTTACCCATGACACCGTAACCTACAACTATTAAAATAGTTTAAATGATGAGAGCGTCCTCTATATACCACAACCGACTTCAACCAACGGCACTCGGCAGCGCGTCATGGTGGCTTCTTTGATTAATTGCCG
>JBATHN010000309.1:0-5179 GCA_049666885.1 Desulfobacterales bacterium | reverse complement strand
GTAGCGATGATAAATAGTAGACGAACCCTTTCGCATACATGGCGCACGCGAAGATGGTGCCAAATGCCAACAGCCAACCCGACATGAACCCCCAGAAGCTTCCGAGGGCGTTATAGACGAATGCGTAGCCTCCCCCGGCAGCGGGGACGTTGCGCGACAGCTCTCCGAAGACCAAGACAGAAAGAAGGCTCAGCAGTCCACAGATCAGGTAAGAGAGCCACACGGCCGGTCCGGCATAACCGGCGGCGAGTCCGATGAGAACATAGATTCCTGCTCCCATTAGAGCGCCTATTCCTAAAGTGGTCGCTCCGAGAAGACCCATGGTGCGCTCGAAGCCGACCGGCACGACCTTGCGTCTGAATATTTCCTGAAGACTCTCAGCCACTTTCCATTTCCTTGAAGGGGCACTAAGATACTATGTCTGTATCAGGATTTTCAAACCTAAAAGCAAGGAATATTTTAGACAGAACGACATAAAACCTGGCGCATACATACACAGCGTGCTGCGTGCTTGACCAGAAAAGGTCGTCTTGCAATCAATTTTTAATAACAAAAATGCCCCCCCTTTCTGGGTTATTTCCCCCAAGCATGCCGCCTCGCCCTTTCCAGACTCGCCGCAATAATTCCATAAAGTATTACGACAATTTGACGATAACCATTCAGGAGGTATGACAATGGTAAAGCCGGAAATACTGGTTGTAGACGATGAAATGTCCGTGCGAAGTGTCCTGGTTCAGGTGCTTGAGAGATACGGGTATGCTGTGACCGAGGCAGCCGATGGGGAACAGGCACTCAAGTGCCTGGAGGAGAAAAACTTCGCGCTTGTCATCACCGACATCAAGATGCCGGGAACGAGCGGCTTGGAAGTGTTAAAAAAGACCAGGCAGAGTTATCCCGATACGCAGGTGATCATCATCACCAGCCATGCTTCTTTGGATACTGCCGTGGAGGCTCTGCGGTTTGGCGCATATGACTACTTGTTCAAACCGTTCGAAGATCTGGCCCTGATATCGGCAGCCGCCAGCCGGGCGATCGAGACGGTTCGCTTAACGGAAGAAAACCGCAGGCTGCTCGCGACTCTGAAGAAACAGAACCTTGAACTGGAACGGAGCAATAAAATTCTGGAAAACGTGGCTTGCCGCGATGGGCTCACCGGTTTGTTCAACCACCGGTATTTTCAGGATTGTCTGCAGTCCGAAATTGATCGGTGTCAGCGTGACAATGACATTTTTTCGTTGATCTTCTTCGATCTGGATCACTTCAAATTATACAATGATGCGCACGGCCACCTGGAAGGTGACTATCTTCTCCGCCAGCTGGCCACTATTTTAGAGAAAAATTTCAGGGATTCGGATGTCGTCTCGCGTTACGGAGGAGAAGAATTCGTGGTCATCCTTCCGGGGACTTCCAAGAAGGACGCTCAGCATATTGCCGAAAATATGCGTTGTTACATTGAAGGGTATCCGTTTAGTGGGTGCGATACCCAGCCCAGCGGGAAACTGACCAGCAGCGTTGGTATTGCCACCTACCCAGAAGACGGCGGCAATCGGACAGAGCTGATTCAAAGCGCCGACAATGCAATGTACCAAGTCAAAAGAAGCGGCCGCAACGGGGTCTGTGTCGCCTCAGGGCTCGCTTAAAAATAACTTACCATTTTGGAGCCGATGCATACCGTCCGGCTGCCGGTGCAACATCTCAGAATATCCAGATGTTACTGCGATTTTACGCCTTGTCGGCCGGGCGCCTCAACGCCCAAAGTCACCTACTTATTTTTTCGTGAACCCTCATTGGAACCGATGATGCCGGATCAGAACCAACCGCAAGAGGCGCTGGAAGACGCAAGGTCTATTGTCAACATATTGCTTCAAGTCCTCAGGATGTTGTCCTTCTATGCCGAAGGACACACCAACTGCCAGGCGGGTTTCATACGCCTGCAGAAAGACCTCGGCAATTTCCTCGAAAAATATAAAGAATTCAGCTTAAAGGTCGAAAAAAACCGCCTTCTTTTTGGAGATGCGGTCGTATATGAAGGCGCCGTCAAAGATGGGGACCTTGCCTTCGCCCTGTTCCGGGACGGCATTTTCGAGCTGTCCTTTCAAAATGGGCTGGAGGCTCATGAAACACAGGTTTTCGTCGAAATTCTGCACAGGTACAAGGTGCTGCCGGCCGAGGCCGAAGGGGATATCGTTACAGCACTCTGGGAATCCCAACTGCCTCATGTCCGTTACGAGGCTGCCGACAGCATTATCGAAACGGATTCTGAAGGCGGTCTTTCCTCCCCGGAAGAAAATGGACCCTTACCGGGTGGAACATCCTCCTGGCAAGGCCCGGACATTTTTGATTCTTTGGAAACCGTCAAGCAGGATGATGCTTCATCTGTCTTGACAGATAAGGCCAAGGAATGGCGGCGCGTCGATGCGACCATTTTTGAACTGAAAACGGAAGAGATCACGGCGCTTCAGGAGATGGTGCTCAGAGAAGAGGAGCGCGATGCCACCGGCGAGATCCTGAACATGATGGCCGATATTCTCAAAGACCAGCAGAATCAAGAGTTCTTCGATGTCGTCCTGGCGTATTTAAGTGAAGAGCTGCAAATGGCCCTGGCCCGAAAAAATTTTGACAATTCTCTTCGAATCCTTGTGCGGTTACACCAAATCCGCAAGTTGTCCGTCGGTTCAACCTCATGGGCCCGTTCCAAGATCAAAGAATTTTTCATGCGGGCATCAGAGAAAAAATTTCTGGCGGCCCTGCACGAACTCTGGCCGAAGATGACGGCGGCCGATCTGGAAAAAGCCCAAAAGACATTGATCCTCTTGTCCCCCGTTTCGATTGGCGCCTTCGGTCCCATGTTTTGCGAAACGCGTGCACCTTCAGTACTGCGAATGCTTGCAAAGGTGATTGTCACCCTGGCGGCACGGGACATGAAACCGTTTGTGACGCTTCTGGACACGGTCGAAGAGGATCTTGTCCATCGTCTGGTGCCTTTATTGGGTCAGATGAAAGACGAAAGCTCTGCCCGGATACTTTTGAAAATGACGCAGCATCCGGGGGAACGTGTCCGGATGGAGGCACTGAAAGCCATCATGATGCGTGACCTGTGGATTCCCGAAAAACTCGTTTTTTTGCTGGATGATGAAAACAGCATCATCCGTCAGCTCTACCTGGACTATCTCGCGTCTCGGCGGAGCAAGTCGACAGAGGGGATCCTTTTGGCCTACCTCCAGAAGAAAAGATTTCGGAGCCACGATAAAGAGTACCTGTCGGCCTGCTTCAGAACCTTGGGCAAATGCGGCACAACTGCTTCCATTGCCTACCTGAAAAACGCGCTCCTCAAGGGTGGCTTAATTTCTAGATTTCGGGCTTCGGCCCGCAGGAAAGGGGCAGCGATAGCCCTGATGGAACTGGGCTCGGAGAAGGCCAGACAGGTGCTGCTGGAGGCCTCACGAAGCGGGTTCCCGGGGATACGAAATGTCGCTCAATCAATTCTTTAGGGAGCAGCCAAACTCCGGAGTGAAGCGAATGAATGCTGTTACGAATAGTCAAAAGTCATCCCCCTGGGAGGAAACCTTTATTCTGGTTTTTTATCGGCTGCTCCAGGCCGTCAGAATCCACAAGGACAACAACGATCTGGTCAAGGGATGCCTCCTCCGGTTCAAGCAAACCCTTGCACAATTAGATATGGAGGATGACATTACGATTTTCGTCTTAGAGGAGCGATTTTACATCCAAGGAGAGAGGCTGCAGATCCGGAAGCACCAGGTTCGTCTGTACAAGGCCCTGCTCGACTTCTTTTTGATCCGGGGGCTGCACGGGCTGCGGTTCCTCCCTGCATTCGAGGATGCCGCTCTGGGGCAGATCCTGACTTTCGTCCGCCTGTTGATCCACTCTGCCAACCAGAAGGAACCGACTCGTTGGCTGCAACAAAAACTGATCGAAAAGGATATCAGTTGGGGCAGGATAGTAGAAGAAGAGGAATTAAAACAAAGGAACATCGATCCCAACCTCCGGGAGAAGGCGCGCAACGCGTATTTCAATGCCATCGCCTCGGTAAAACAGGTGGCTCAAAAAATTTCCGGTCAGGGTTATGCCGGTGTTCGCAAGGCCAAGAGAATGGTCCAGAGCATGGTTGACGTCGCCGTGGAAGACGAGGCCATCCTGATCGGCCTGGGCACGATTAAGGACTACGATGACTACACGTATACCCATTCGGTAAATGTGGCTGTCCTGGCCCTGTGCCTGGGAAGACGGATCGGTCTGTCGCGCGCTTCCCTCGAACGTCTCGGCATCTGTGGCTTCTTTCACGACTTGGGCAAGGTGGAAGTCCCGCGCGAGATCGTGACCAAACCGGGTGCCCTGAGCACAACCGAGTGGAAGGAAATGCAAAAGCACCCCTTGTCGAGCGTGCGGCAGATACTCAAGCTGCAGGCCTCCCACGACCTGAAGTCAAAGATTCTGCTGGCGCCATTCGAACACCACATACGCTATGATCTGACCGGTTATCCGAAGATCCACTTTATTAAGCATATCAGTCTCTTTGGGCGGATACTTCACATCGCGGACGTTTACGATGCCATCACCACACCGCGGGTCTACCGTCCTATGACCCTCAGCCCCGATCAGGCCATCGGTGTCATGCTGGAGGGGACCGGAACGGATTTCGATCCCATCCTCCTGAAGGTGTTTGCAAAAATGATGGGGACCTATCCGGTGGGGACCCTGCTGTTGTTTGACACTGGTGAAATGGGGCTGGTGGCGGACTACCCCGTTGAATCCAAAGGAGACGCGCCCCGCATCGTCTTGCTGGAAAAAGACGAAAATGAGGGCGTACGGCGCGGCAAGATGGTGGACCTGTCCGAAAAGGAACACGACACGGGGGCATACCATAGAAATGTGATCAGAAGCCTTAATGCGGCATCCTACGGAATTCAACCGGCGGATTTCTTACAATAAATTATAAGATTCACATCAAACTGAAAATCCATCATGACCTCCAGCATATCCGACCACCTGCCATGCCCGGTATCACTTATCAAGGGTGGGAAGAAAATTAGATACGGCCGCAGCAAAGCTCCTGGTATCGATCGGCTTGGCAATGAAACCTATACAACCGGCTGCCAGAGCTTCCTGCCGGTCTTTTTCCATGGCATAGGCCGTTAGCGCCACAACCGGAATCTTTTTC
>JBATHN010000308.1:0-5910 GCA_049666885.1 Desulfobacterales bacterium | reverse complement strand
GGCGACCGCCGATTGACCAACCTGCTGCATCTGGCCGAAATCCTGCACCAGCAGACCGTCCAGGAGGAGCCCGGTATGGCCTCGCTCCTCAAGTGGCTCACCGACAAGCTTAATCCGGCGACTCCCCGCTTGGAAGAGCACCAACTCAGACTGGAAAGCGATGCCCGGGCGGTGCGCATCGTGACCACCCACAAAAGCAAAGGACTGGAGTATCCGGTCGTCTTCTGTCCGTTCGGTTGGGAAGGTTCGCTGATCACCAATGACCGTAGCATCATCTGTCACGAGCAAGGCCCGCCCCGGCGACGGGTTCTCGACCTGGGGTCCGACCAGGTCGAACTGCGCAGGCGTTTGGCCCAGCAGGAAATGCTGGCCGAAAACCTGCGCTTGCTTTATGTGGCGCTTACCCGCGCCAAGACGCGCTGTTATCTAGTCTGGGGCCACATCAACACCGCCGAGACCTCAGCTCCGGCCTATCTGTTACACCGCCCGGAATGCGACGGTGAAGACATCGTCGCCACTTTGTCAACCCACTTGGCCGGGCTGACCGACGATGAACGGCGAGCGGAACTGGCACGCCTGGCCGCAGCGTCCGGGGGGAGCATCCGTCTGAAGGACATTCCGGCCGACCGGAGCGTTCCGCCATCCGCGACAATAAAAGACGCGGCTCCGCTTTTCTGCCGGAACTTCAGCGGTGTCATCGATACAGCCTGGCGGATTTCGAGCTACTCGGCACTGGTCTCTCGCCGGACCCCGGATGCGGAATCGCCCGACCGCGATTCGCAACTGCCGCTGTCGGTCGCCGGCAGCGATGTCGCGCTGCCGACCACGGAACTCCGGACTATTTTCACCTTTCCCAAAGGCGCCCGCGCCGGTATCTTCTTTCACGAATTGCTCGAACAGCTCGACTTTACGGATGCAGTGCCCGAAAACCGGGAAGCACGAATCCACGAAAAGCTGCGCGCCCACGGGTTCGACCCGTCGTGGACGTCGACGGTCAAAGGCGCTATCGATCGCATGCTGTCCGTTGCGCTTGTCCCCGAAACCCCCGGGCTGACGCTGGCTTCGGTCGGGCTCAATCAGCGGCTCAACGAGCTGGCCTTTTATTTTCCCGTCAAGCCGGTCACATCCCGTCGGCTGAGGGACATATTTGCCGCGCATCCGGCGGCCGGCATTTTGGAAGCGTTTCCGTCGTATCTGGAAAAACTCAATTTTGCGCCGTCCCGCGGATTCTTGAAGGGCTACATCGACATGACCTTCGTACACGATGGGTGCTATTATCTGATCGACTGGAAGTCGAACCATCTCGGCCATCGGATAGAGGACTATCATACGGAAAACCTGCAAACGGCTATGAATGAGGCCTATTACATCCTCCAATACTGTCTCTACACCCTGGCTCTCAACCGATATCTCATGATGCGTGATCCAGCCTACAGTTATGAAACGCATTTCGGCGGAGTGTTCTACATATTTATCCGCGGCGTCGATCCGGAAAAAGGGCCCACATACGGCATTTATCGCGACCGGCCGGACGCCGGCCTGATCGAAGCCCTCGACCGGGCGTTGATCGCTGCCTGATGAATTGCCGCGGCATCGGAGCTATCTGATCGAGACATGGCCGGAGTTGAAATTGATGCGCAGCACTGATTTGACATCTCTTTATCGCAGCGGCCAGTTGGCGGAAATCGACGTTCATTTCGCCGACTTCGTCGATCGTCTGGGCGGTCATCTCGTCCCGGACCTGGCCCTGGCCGCGGCCTTGGTCAGCCGTGCGGCCGCCGCCGGGCACGTCTGTCTCGACCTGAAGGCACTGGACCGCGTCGAACTGCTGGAGGCACGGGAAGGCCGCCCGACGGTAAACTGCCCCGCCGCCGAAGATTGGATGAAACGGCTTCGGGCCAGCCCCGTTGTCGGCTGCCCCGGTAACCGGCGTCCGTTGATATTGGACCCTTTCGGCCGACTCTATCTCTATCGCTACTGGTCGTACGAACAGGAATTGATCGATGCCATCAACCGGCGGACGGGTGGCAACCTGCTACCGGCGGACCGGGACCCGGCGGCGTTGCGGAAAACCTTCGAGCGCCTGTTCCCGGAAGACGGTCTGTCCGACCGCATCAACTGGCAGAAAATCGCCGCTCTGGCCGTACTACTTAAAAGATTCTGCATTATTACGGGCGGCCCCGGCACCGGTAAAACACATACCGTGGCCAAAATCCTGGCCCTGCTGATCGAACAGGCGGACGGCGCCCCCATCGACATCATGCTCGCGGCACCAACCGGCAAGGCGGCTGCCAAACTCGGTGAATCCCTTAAATCGGCCCGAGGTTCGCTCAACTGCAGCCCGGCAGTGCGGGAGCGGCTACCGATCGAAGCCCGGACAATCCATCGGATGCTGCAGCCGGTTTTTGGAACCTCCGATTTCAGGTATAACGCGGCAAACCTTCTACCGGCCGATGTCGTCATTGTCGATGAGGCCTCGATGGTCGATTTGGCCCTGCTCTCGAAGCTGGTTGCGGCCCTTGGTGATCGGGCCCGGTTGCTGCTCATCGGCGACAAGGACCAGTTGGCCTCGGTCGAAGCGGGTGCCGTGCTGGGCGACATCTGCGATCGCGGCCGTCCGCACCGGTTTTCTCAGTCCTTCAGCCGGACGGCAGAACAGGCGACCGGCATTTCTATGGGTCCCTGTGGCGGTGAAGACGAGGAGAAGGGTGGATTGCGGGACAGCATCGTCAACCTGGTCCGGAGCTACCGCTTCGAGGAGAAAAGCGGGATCGGCGCGTTGAGCAGCGCCGTCAATCTGGGGAACGGCGATGCGGTTTTGGATTTGCTGAAAACCGGTCACGACGACGGTGTCCAATGGAAACCGGTTGCCTCCCCACACGAGCTTTACCGGCAACTGCCGGAGCACATCCTCGAGGGGTATCGCGACAGCTTTGCAGTCGACGAGCCACGGCGCGCCTTGGAGCGCTTCAGCCGTTTCAGGGTCTTGTGTGCGGTTAACAAAGGTTTTTACGGGGTCGCCGCCATCAACCGCTTGGCGGAACAGGTGCTGCGCCGCTCAAACCTGATCGCAACGGAAAGCGACCGCACCGATCGCTGGTATGCGGGACGCCCGGTTCTGGTGACTGCCAACGATTACCGCCTGGGACTCTTCAACGGTGACATCGGTCTGGCGGTGGCGGCGGAGGGTGCCGGAGAGGAAAGGCTGGTGGTCTGTTTTGAGGATGCGGGTGGCGACATGCGGCGCATTCCGATCCATCGGTTGCCGGTGCTCGAAACGGTTTTCGCCATGACCGTGCACAAGAGTCAGGGATCGGAATTCGACCAGGTCCATCTGATCCTGCCCGATACCGACGTGCCGGTCCTGACACGCGAGTTGATCTACACGGCCGTTACGCGGGCTCGATCAAGAGTCACCATCTGGGGGCAGGAACGGATACTGGCCGCGGCGATCTCGCGCCGAATCGTGCGGCGGTCCGGGCTGAGGGATGCCTTGTGGGGCAGGGGAGAATGTGATGACGACAAGGCGCGGTGTTTGCTTTCTCCGTCCCCGACGTAATGGTGCCCATCCACGGTTCCATTAAGGGCATTGATCAGTTTCCGATCCAGAAATGCGCAATTTTTCTCAAGTTCAAGGAAATCGGCGGCATTGCGCGGAGGCGTACTCGTGTACGCCGCACAAGCGATTCCGTCGATTGACACCGACCTGTCCCGAAGCAGGCGGGGAATTGCGGAAAAGGGCCATTTATGGACGGAAACGAAATAGTTTTTCAACTCTTCTTATTGCACGAAACCGAGGACGACAGAGCCGTCTGCACCTGGGCCAGGAGAAGACAATCTTGCGAACAGTCTGGAAAAGCGGATTCTCTTTGATCGCAGTCCCGACAGGGGCTCTTGACGAGATAGCCGAGGTCGAAATCAAACTGGCACGTGAAACGATCTTTGGTCATAGGAAGTTTCGTCAATTTGCAACGGTTCCTTTCCAGATAAAGAGGTGATGTATATGATTTACATTGTATTACAATTTATACCATAATCATCGCTAAATGACAAGGGAAACGGCAGCCTACCCATGTTTATAGTGTCGTGTCATTTATGAAGTGTCTCGTCTGCCTTGAGCGATGCAATTGAATGCTTACATGGTTCCCGGTTCAGCCCTGCCGCTGGACGGCGGGGCGCCCAGTTTGATCGAGAGAGAAACCGCGCCATTTTGGCGTAGCTTCATACGAGGGTTCAAGCTTGCGCTCAGGGTTCAATGAAGGACTTCAATCCTTCAACCTTGAACGGGGAACGGTGAACTTGGAACCTCTTCGGTTCAGGGTTCAGCACTGCCTCTGGCCGCCGTCTCCAGTTTGATCGAAGAGGCAACGTTTACGTTTCGGTGAAAAACCCAAAATCGCAAAAAACAAATTCCAATGAAATCCCAGATTCTTTCAGATTGCGCCGGGTGACCACCTTTAAAATCCGGTGACCCAACTCCATGTAAAGGTTTACCGAGCACCGCTGAGGAAGACCGCCGGTCGTTGACAATACTAATGTGGATGTATAGAGTAAAAGTCCTTTTAAGTTACTTAATATAATATAAAATTTTTATGGCCCCGGTTGTAAGCGGGAGCTTTTGTCGGCACAACCGGCGCGGCCGTTATAGTCTTATTGTGACGTTATGATACGGATAGGTGGGGAAAATCGAATGCGAATAGGTGTGGGATACGATGTCCACCGACTGGTAACGGGACGCCCGCTTGTTTTAGGCGGCGTCACCATCCCGTTCGAAAAAGGACTGGAAGGGCATTCCGATGCGGACGTGCTGGTACACGCAGCCTGCGATTCGCTGCTGGGAGCCGCCGGCGAAGGTGATATCGGCCGACATTTTCCCGACACAGATCCCCTTTATCACGGTATTTACAGCATCCGTCTTCTGGAATCGACGTTAGCCGTCCTTCGTGCGAAGGGTTTTTCCGTGGTGAACCTGGATGCGGTCGTGTTCGCCGAGGCGCCAAAACTGCAGCCGTATCGCGACGAAATGCAGGAAATCATGGCCCGCGCCATGGGCATCGACCCCCAATGCGTCAACGTCAAGGCCACCACAACCGAAGGACTGGGCTATATCGGCCGCGGCGACGGCATCGCCGCCATGTGCATCGCTCTCCTGGTCGAAACGAAGGATTCTTGAGGTTGCCGCAAAGAGCCGGATTCATTTTTAATATTTACCACGAAGATAGAATAAAAGCCGTGAATAAGGTAGGCGCCTCCACCCGGATAAGCGGCTGCGCGTCGCGACTGAAACTCGCCGCCGACGGGCTCTAAGACCTGACCAGGCCCGTATTGACATGATTTTTAAACTAAAATTTAATATTTTATGAAATAAAATATAATGTCTTTATTTAATTTAGTGGCGCCCTTCGAACCCAACGGTGATCAGCCGCAGGCCATCGCGACCCTTTGCGACAATATTCGAAACAACAAGCCGCGGCATGTGCTGCTGGGGGTCACCGGATCGGGCAAGACCTTCACCATGGCACACGTGATTGCCGAACTCGATCGGCCGACGCTGGTCCTGGCACCCAATAAAACCTTGGCGGCCCAGCTCTACAACGAGTTCAAATCGCTTTTCCCGGAAAACGCGGTCGAGTATTTTGTCAGTTACTACGATTACTATCAGCCGGAAGCCTACATCCCCGCCAGCGACACTTACATCGCCAAAGATTCATCCATCAACGAGATGATCGACAAGTTGCGCCATTCGGCCACCCGTTCGGTCCTGTCGCGACGTGATGTGATCGTCGTGGCCAGCGTGTCCTGCATATACGGTCTGGGAGCGCCTGAAGACTATCTGGGCATGCGTATCGAACTGGAAAAGGAGTTGGAGATCGGCCGTGACGGCCTTCTGCGGGACCTCGTGTCCCTGCA
>JBATHN010000307.1:0-1930 GCA_049666885.1 Desulfobacterales bacterium | reverse complement strand
GGTTGTCCTTCAACATGCACCGGCGCGCATTGAATATGACGGATTTCCCGGATACCGGATCCACCCCCTGGCCCGCCAGATTCAGCTCATTGAAATGCTGAGCGGCAAACCTGTCGTTGCAGTGACGGTCAACCACGAAGACCTCAAACCGGAGGAAATCGGCCCGGTATGCTCAGCCCTTGAGAAAGCGGTCGGGTTGCCGGCCTTCGACGTTCTGCGGGATGGACCCGAGGGTCTCATCCGGATTCTGAGCGCTCACCTCAAAACGTAGAAGGTTGAAATAGTTGACCTGTGACTGTCATCCCACTTGACCGGGTCTTCCCGGATGCAAGCTCTATTACCCATGGTGTAAAACAACTCTCGATCAATCAAAATCAACGGACAGACGGATAAATAAAAACATGACCCTGGACGATATCTATCATCGGCGATATTAAAATGAAAATCAGACAGTTCGAGGCCTGGTCGGTGGAGATGCGCCTGGCCGAACCATACACGATCGCCTACGAAACCACCGACAGGGTGACCAATATTTTTCTGCGGATCGAAACCGACCAAGGCCTGATCGGTCATGGCTGTGCGGCTCCGGATTTTCAAGTCACCGGGGAAACGCCCGCGTCAGTCATGACCGCATTCGAAGCCACTATTGCGCCGGTGCTGTCCGGGGTTGATCCGCTACGCTATGCATTGATCCTCGAGCGACTGCGCACCGCTCTCGGCCAGCAGCCGGCCGCCTTGGCCATGGTGGATATGGCACTTTACGACCTGATTGGCCAAATCGCCGGCATCCCACTTTACCGTCTTCTCGGCGGTTACCGTACCCGGATAAAGACCAGCATCACCATCGGAATTCTGTCCATCGAACAGACTGTTGAAAAGGCCCGCAAACACGTCGCCGCGGGTTTCAGATCTCTGAAGGTCAAGGGTGGTATCGACGTAGCCGTCGATATCGAAAAAATAATGAAAATCCGCGAAGCCGTCGGAAGTGCCGTCGAGCTGCGCTTTGACGCCAATCAAGGGTATACCGAAACAGACACCCTAAAGTTCGTGGCGGGAACCCGCAAGGCCAAGCTGGAGCTGCTGGAACAACCGACACCGAAGGCGGGTCACACCATCCTGGGCCGAATCACCAACAAGGTGCCGATACCCGTGATGGCCGACGAAAGCCTGATGAATCTGGGGGATGCATTTCGCTTGGCCAAGAATGATGTGGTGGACATGGCCAATATCAAGCTTATGAAGGTCGGTGGCATCTATGAAGCCATGAAAATCAATGCCGTTGCCAACGCCGCGAATCTGGAGGTGATGGTAGGCTGCATGGACGAGTCCGCGCTTGCCATTGCCGCCGGCCTGCACTTTGCTCTCGCACGGCCCAGCGTGGTTTATGCCGACCTTGACGGCCATCTGGATTTGATAGGCGATCCGGCGGTCGGATCGGTGGTTCTGCGCAACGGTATTCTGTACCCTAACAAAAAACCGGGCCTGGGCGCCAAGGTCTGCCGATCATGACCGTAAGATGTTAAAATACAATGAAAAAATTGGGCTCGTTTGATCCGGAGAATACATCACGTAGATCCTTTGGTGTGTGGTAACCATACAGGATCTATGCGTATTATCACGCTCAGAAAATAAAGGGCTCAATCTTCACTTCAACGTTCTCCCGATGTCAAAAAATATCTCCTGCTGAAACTTAAGGGGTGGTTTCCAGAATCATCCTGTCATGATTCGGTCCAGATGATGTCCATGTCGTCCTTGGTACCCAGCGCATCTCTCAACATCTGAATGAGCAGCTTGTCTCCTCCCTTCTTCTCAAATTGATCCAATTGATCTTGGTTTATGTAGTAATCTTGGTCGGTGCGATCTTCTTCCACGAGTTCATCGATTAAGAATTGGAGCTGTTTTTCATTAATCTCGCCTATCAATTCCTGAG
>JBATHN010000306.1:0-1987 GCA_049666885.1 Desulfobacterales bacterium | reverse complement strand
AAGTGCGTCAGGGTGCCGCCGACCGAGATGTTGACAAAGAGCAGGCCCAGTGTGGCGTATTTGAATTTTGCACTGGGCTGCAACTGGTAGAACTTGCGGCTGATTAGCAACGCTGAGATGGTCATGGCTGCCGGTTCGGTAATAAACGATCCCAGGATAGGCCCCAGGGTCAGGATGGTAAACCACCAGGCCGTCAGACTGCCCCCCAGCACACCAGCAATTTTTTGCATCACTATTTCGGACAGTTTCAAAATAGGGCGTGTGGCGGCCAGGGTCATGATCACCACAACGAACAAGGGTTCCACGAAATTGACGCGGTAACTGACGTAGTTGAGCGCCGTTTTCCAGTCGAAAAAGCCGATGATCGCTGCCAGTAGGGCCAATGCCCACAGCCCGAAGATGACTTCCACTTCTCCCAAAAAATGGAACAACTCGGCCCCGTAGTGGATCGAGTACTTGTCAACAATGCCCTGCTTAACTTTTTTCTCGTGTTCGTGTTCCCATTTATGCGCCATGGTCATGAACTTGCTGGAGAGAAACGTGTGAACAATGGCACAAAAGAAGATAAGGGTTGCCACCAGATTGAACGGCTGCTGGCGGATGCGGTTTGCCAGGACGGCCAGGATTCCGGGTAACTCCTGGTCACCGTAGCTTTCCAGGCTGCGGGGAAAATCGGCCGCCCCCCCTGCAGGCGGTGATGCACTCCAAGCGACGCTGCTGCAGAGCACAAGGGCGGTAAATATCAGAAACACGCGCTTGCCTTTTGCGTTAAGCAGTTGCTTCATGGTCTCTTTCTTTCAACTATGATCTTTTTTTGAATAACGCATGTCGGCTGCACTTTAAAAGGACGCAACTTCTGCGTAGGGTACCGCCTAACTTGACCTCAAGTGCACGGATGTCATCCTTTTCTTCGCTCGTCTTCCCATCCAGTAGAATGCCTGCGCGGTCAAAATGCATGGAGACGTTTTCGGCCGTAAAAAAATCGTTCGGATGGCTCAGAACACGGGTTACTTCTCCGAGGTAATAATCCGCATCGAGTGATTTGGTATTGATCGCGTTCAACTCGTCCTCGATCCTCTCGAGCAGTTTCTGAGCGGCAGTATATGACGGCATACCGGTACCGACGTCCCATTCCAAGACCAACTGTTGTCTGTCAGCGGCCAGTATTTTCAGTTTAGCCGCCACCTCTTCTCTCAGCAGGCTGAGTTCCTCTTTACGGGATTGTTCTTCGAGAACATTTTCGAGAGACCAATGCGCCAGGATTTGCAAAACGCCCCTTTCGAGAGTTTGGTTGAAGTCAGCCATTGTCGCCGAAGGGGCTCTGAACTTGTGATCGGAAAAATTGACCGCTTTCAAGGCGACATCTCTCAGGACGATTTCACCCTGAAGCCGGGATCCGAAAATCGTTTTCACGTCGCGGTCCATGGTCAATAGGACAAAAAAAACATCGGTCGAATTTCGGGACAGAAATTCATTTAGATCAGGATCGTTGGCGAGAGTCTGTTTCAGCTGGTCTTCATTTACAAAAAACGTCTTGACCAACACGTCGTAGAAAGCCTCATCCGATGTAACGTCCAAGGGACCCGGAAGGGTTTCGATAAGTTCGGCGATGAAACTCAATGCCGATTCGACCGGCTGCCTTAACTTCTTTTTATGCCCGCGAATCAGACGTATCTTGGGGCACGAATTGTCCAAGACCAGTTCGATCGCATCCTGAATATCCGGACGAATCGATTCTGCGGTCAATCCCAGCTTTTCTCCGAGGAATTGTATCAACTTGCCCACAGCGGTCTCCCAATAAAAAAAATCAGGTGCTCGATCAGAACTCTTCTTCTATTCGCAAGGATACTGCTCGAGCAACCTGAGCCTTCCAAACGCGATGTTTACTTGGCGGCTTTGGCCACTGTGCTGCGGAGTGCGGCCGAGCCGGGATTGCTGACCGAATGCTTCACAAGGATGTCCACCGGTGATGCCGGCTTGCCATAAT
>JBATHN010000305.1:0-9463 GCA_049666885.1 Desulfobacterales bacterium | reverse complement strand
AGACTGAAAAGCAGGGTCTGCGGCCAGGTCAGGCCCGGCAGAAACAGCACTTTGGCCAGCGCACCGAAGATCAGGTTGGCGGTCAATCCGCCAAGCGACCCTTCGATGGTCTTACCCGGGCTCACAGTCGGGCTCAACTTGTGTCGACCGTAAAAGGAACCAACGTATAGGGCGCTGGTGTCACCCGCAAATACGATAAAAAGCAAAAAAAATATCCATCCCATACCGTCCGAGCCGTTACGGATCAGGACCAGGAAGGATACGAACAGCGGAACGTAGGCAATCCCCAGAATTTGTTTGGCGAGGGTTTTGAGGGTTTCCGGAAGGGTTCCGAATTTTAGGACGGTCAACAAACCGCCGGCCATCAGATTGAAGGCCAGGACCGCAACCATGAGATCGGGAGCCCCCTTGAACGCCGCCCAAAGAAGCCCGCCGGTAGCCAGAAAACCGAGCAGGGGCAGTGCGGAAAATATTTTTTCTTCTTGTTTCAGAACGATGCGAAAATACTCCCACAGCCCGAGCTCGGCTGCAGCCGCCAGCAGCAGCAAAAACCACACCTCGCCGCGATAAATAAAAAAAACGAGGAAAGGCAGTGCAATCAGCCCGGTTATCCAGCGTTTCAAATACATAGCCCGAGTGTCGTCATATAGATTTGGCGGCCTGAGAAGCGATATCGGTCGCGCACAGCGGGATGAACCCCGAGTTGCTACGCGTCTCAGGCTCTTGTCAATCCTTTACATGGATTCTTTAATTCACCGAGAATTAATGGCTACGCGCCAATTTTTCCGAAACGACGATCCCGTTGCTGATATTCTTTTAATATGCCCAGAAACTCTTCTCGGCTGAAATCCGGCCACAGGGTGGGTGTAACGAAAATTTCGGTGTAGGCAATCTGCCAGAGTAGAAAATTGCTGATGCGCATCTCCCCGCTGGTCCGAATCAGAAGATCCGGATCGGGTATTTTTTGGGTATACAGGTGCTGGGCTACGAGATCTTCCGTAATGTCCTGGGGATCGATTTCTCCGCTGCGTACTTTTTGTGCCATTAATTGCACCATGCGGACAATTTCGGAGCGGCTGCCGTAACTCAATGCCAAATGGAGCGTCATGGCCTTGTTGTTTTCGGTCAGGTGCATGACGCGCGCCAAGGCCTCCCGCGCGCCGGTTGCCAGACGCTCGGTCTCACCGATGGTGTTGAGCCGGATGTCATTTTCCACCAGCTCTTCCTGCTCGCTTTCCAGAAAATGCTCCAGAAGTTTCATTAGCGCCTGCACTTCGATCTTGGGACGCAGCCAGTTCTCGGTTGAAAAAGCGTAGAGAGTCAGATGGGAGATCCCTATTTCACGGCTGGCCCGAACGATGGTGCGCACCGTTTCAGCCCCTTTTTCATGTCCCTGAACGCGATTCAGCAGGCGTTGCCTCGCCCAACGGCCATTGCCGTCCATGATGATCGCCACGTGTGCCGGCATTTTTTCAGGATCGAGGTCTTGAACCAGAGAACTCACTGAGCTAGAATTCAAGAATCTCCTTCTCTTTTTCTTTGGTGATCTGGTCGACGAGATTGATGTGGTCGTCGGTAATTTTTTGAACCTGATCCTGAGCCTTGAAAGCCTCGTCTTCCGAAATATCGCCTTCTTTCTTGAGGTCTTTGAGCATCTCGTTGGAATCGCGCCGGATATTCCTGACGGCCACCTTGTGTTCTTCACTCATTTTATTGATCACCCTTACCAGCTCTTTGCGCCGTTCCTCGGTCAACGGCGGAATGGCAATCCGGACAATTTTACCGTCGCTCGAAGGTGTCAGGCCAAGATCCGATTTCAAAATGGCCTTTTCGATCTCCTTTATTCCCGATACGTCCCAGGGTTGAATGGTGATTAAGCGGCTCTCCGGCACCGCCAGCGTGGCCATTTGATTAAGGGGTGTCGGCGTGCCGTAGTAGTTGACCCGAATACCGTCCAGAATCGACAGTGATGCCCGACCGGTCCGGACCCTCTTGAATTCTCTTTTCAGGTCGTCGACCGATTTACCCATATTCTCGCGGGTTTCCTGGTAGATGTCTTCGATCATGACGTTACTCCGTGGCTTGAAGAATTAATCTTTAAAATGAGTCCCTGTCCATCAGGCTATGATCCGTGTTCCTACTGCTTCACCGCAGATGACCTTTCCAATGTTACCCTTCTTCTTGAGGTTGAAGACTGCCAGTGGAAGATGATTGTCCATTGCGAGCGAGATGGCCGTCATGTCCATTACCTTCAGCTGTCTTTCGATGACCTGCATGTAGGTAATCTGCTTCAGGAATTTCGCCTGATGGTTCAGTACCGGATCCGAGTCGTAAAGACCGTCCACTTTCGTGGCTTTGAGGAGAATTTCGGCATGAATCTCCTGGGCCCGCAAAACGGCGGCGGTATCGGTTGTGAAATAAGGATTCCCGGTCCCGGCCCCGAAGATTACCACGCGTCCTTTTTCAAGGTGCCGCAAGGCGCGGCGCAGGATATACGGCTCGGCCACTTCGTGCATGGAAATAGCCGTCTGTGTGCGGGTCTGAATACCAATCTTCTCGAGGGCACCCTGCAGCGCCAGGCTGTTGATCACCGTTGCCAGCATCCCCATGCGGTCGGCCGAGGCCCGATCCATACCGAAGGAGCTGGCCGCAATTCCTCGAAAAATATTGCCGCCCCCCACCACGATGGCGATCTGGATACCGAGATCAAATGCCGACTGAATCTCTTCCGCCACGTATTTGATCATCTCGGGATCGATCCCAAAACTCTGATCACCCATCAGGGCTTCACCGCTCAGTTTCAGCAGGACTCTTTTGTAGCAGGGTAGCGGCATTTCGGGTACCTCGGTGTTTGAGCGGGTGCAGTGCAACGTGTGCCACCGGGAGGCACATTTTCTTAGCGCGGTGGGCGTACCGCCGCATCGATGACCGGTACGCCGAAGCGCCGCAGAGTGAAAAACGGTCCTTTGATGTCCCAATCAGGCTTCGCCGACCTGAAAGCGTGTGAAGCGTTTGACCGTGATGTTTTCACCGATCTTTGCAATCAACTCGTTCAAAAGATCGGCTACCGTGATGTCGGGATTGCGAACATACGGCTGGTCCATCAGGCAATTTTCCTTGATGAACTTCTGTAATTTTCCCTGGGCGATCTTCTCGAGGATATTTTCCGGCTTGCCGGTCTCCTTGGCCTGGGCCATGTAGATCTCCATCTCTTTGTCGATGATCTCCTGCGGGATTTCTTCGGGACGGATACCGAGCGGATTGGTTGCAGCGATGTGCATGGCGATATTACGGGCAAAGTCCTGAAAATCCTCGTTCTTGGCGACAAAGTCGGTTTCGCAGCCCACTTCGACCATCACCCCCAATTTGCCGCCCATGTGAATATAGGATTGGATGGTTCCTTCCGACAACGCACGGCCGGCCCGTTTGGCAGCCGTCGCCAAACCTTTTTTGCGCAGGTATTCGACAGCTTTTTCCATGTCACCCGTGTTTTCGGCGAGTGCATTCTTGCAGTCCATTATTCCGGCCCCGGTTTTTTCCCGGAGTTGTTTAACGAGGTCCGCACTGATCGTGGCCATTTCTTATTCTCCTGTATCTTCTGCTTGAATCGTTTCGGCTGAATCGGCATTTTCGGCTTGCTCTTCGGCCTGCGGGGTCGCTCTTCTGATGATTTCAACCACCGGGCCTTCGGTGCCGTCGGAAATGACTTTTCTTTCACCCGGCTTGAGGTCCGCACTGGCGGCCGTCACCTCGGGAACCTCTTCCTCGGCCTTGTCGACTTCCGCACGCCGTTTTTCCGCGAGGCGTTCCCGACCTTCGACACAGGCATCGGCAATTCGGGAAGTGATCAACCGGATGGCGCGGATGGCGTCATCGTTACCCGGAATGGCATAATCAATGTGGTCCGGATCGCAATTGGTGTCCAGGATCGCAACGATCGGTATGTTCAGCCGCTTAGCTTCCCTAACGGCGATGGCTTCGTTTTTCGGATCCACGACGAACAGCGCCCCGGGAATCTGTTTCATGTTGCGAATGCCGCCGAGATTGGCGTCGAGCTTGACGCGTTCCTTTTCGAGCTTCAGCCGTTCTTTCTTGGGAAAAAGATTGATGGAGCCGTCGTTCATAATTTCGTTCAAGTAGTTGAGACGGTCGATACTTTTCTTGATCGTCTGAAAGTTCGTCAACATTCCCCCCAACCAGCGGTTGTGGACGTAAAACATCTCGCAGCGGTTGGACTCTTCATAGATCGACTCGCGGGCCTGTTTCTTGGTCCCGACGAAAAGCACCGATTTGCCGGCGGCCGCCGTATCGATGATAAAATCGTAGGCCGTCTTGAACATGCGGACAGTTTTTTGCAAATCGACGATGTAGATGCCGTTGCGGGCGCCGAAGATGTAAGGTTTCATTTTCGGGTTCCAGCGTTTGGTCTGGTGTCCGAAATGGACACCGGCTTCGAGCAGTTCCTTCATTGTGACGTAAGCCATGATTTTCTCCTCTTTGGTTGGTTTTTTGCCACCGCCTTTTTCTGCCCCCTTTCCCACTTTCGCCATTGGAGAAAGCACCGGGAAAAAAGTCCAAAGACGTGTGAAGTGGTGTCCGTCGGCAAACAGCAACGCCAGTGGCCGTATCGGCCCGGGCTGAGGTCGCAATGCATTGTATCTGATAAAAATAACGCTTAGGCACGGCATGGCACCCGGCTGCGTTGCGAGGGCGCCATTAGATGGCGATTTGCCAACCTGATACGAATGCGGCCGTTTGTAAACGAACACGAAATATAAAATCTTTCACTTTTAACAAAATGGCCCCTGATGCGCAACGATTTTTTGCACGCCCTTCCTGCTAATCTAAACGGCCACCGGGGTGCCTGGTTTCACCGCATTGTGCAAAGTTCGGAAGCTTTTTTGCTCATTTTGACGACACGGATGTAGCCCGCGTAGTCCTTTGTGAAAAGCGGGTCTTCGTATTGCCCTGCAGTCACCGCGATGTGACGAATCGCCTCCTGCTGGTCGTGTCCGATTTCGAGCAACAGGCGTCCGCCGGGCCGCAGAAAGCGGTGAGCCTGCGTGATGAGCTGCCGTATGCTCGCCAGCCCGTCATCGCCCCCATCCAGTGCCCGGAGCGGCTCATATAGGTGAATCTCGGGCTCAAGCGTCTTGATTTTAGCGGTGGGGATGTAGGGCGGATTGGATACGATCACGTCGAAAACACCCTTAAACCGCAACGGTCGGGTCCAGTCACCGCAAAAAAAATGAATACGTCCGTCCAGTCCGTGCCTGTGGGCATTCTCACGCGCAACCTGTAACGACCGCTCGGAAACGTCGGAAACAAAACAGACACTGCGGTGCAGGCTGGATGCCAAGGCCAATATGATCGCCCCGGAGCCGGTTCCCAGTTCGAGAATATGCAAAGGCTCGGTGGTATCTTCCGTTGACAGTTCGGCCAGTGCCTGTTCGACCAGGCATTCGGTTTCGGGACGCGGTATCAGCACGTCACCGGATACCGTCAGGTTCATCGACCAGAATTCGCGGCACCCGGTTATATAGGCCACCGGTTCACGTCGGATCCGGCGTCGGATCATTGTTTTGAAGCGTTCCAGTTCCGTCTGCATCAGCGGCTGGTCGTAGCGCAGATAAAGGTCCACCCGCTTTAGATTCAATACATGGGCCAGAAGAATTTCCGCACCGGCTCTGGGGCTTTCGATCGCGCGGGATGCGAAGTAGGAAGTGGTCCACTCGAGCAGTTTGATGATCGTCCAGTCATCACCGCTGGAGGCTGCCGAGTTCCGCATTTTGAAGTGCCTGAGACTGGTAGTGGGTTGTCAATTCCTGAACAATTTCCTGAATATCGCCCTGCAGAATGCTCTCGAGCCGGTAAAGCGTGAGGCCGATGCGGTGATCCGTGACCCTGCCCTGAGGGTAGTTGTAAGTCCGGATCCTCTCGCTGCGATCACCGCTGCCGACCTGATTTTTTCGTTGCTGAGAGCGTTCTTCGTCTTGCTCACTCGTCATTCGGTCCAGCAGGCGGGCGCGTAGGACCTTCAAGGCCTTGTTTTTGTTCTTCAATTGCGACTTTTCGTCCTGGCAGGTCACCACCAGTCCGCTCGGTAGATGGGTGATGCGCACGGCCGAATCGGTGGTGTTGACGCTTTGACCGCCGGGACCGGACGAACGAAAGACGTCAACTTTCAAATCGCCGGGATCGATCTCCACCTCGACATCTTCGGCCTCGGGCAGAACCGCCACGGTCACGGCCGAGGTGTGGATGCGGCCCTGGGTCTCGGTCGTCGGCACACGTTGCACCCGATGAGTGCCGCTCTCGTACTTCAGGGCGCTGTAAACTCCCCTGCCCTGCACCATGGCAACGATTTCCTTCAGCCCGCCGACACCGGTTGGGTGATGGGTCAGGATCTCGACCTTCCAGTTTCTGCTCTCGGCGTAGCGGCCGTACATCCTGAAAAGATCGGCCGCAAAAAGGGCCGCCTCTTCTCCACCGGTTCCGGCCCGGATTTCCAGCACAACGTTCTTTTCATCGTTCGGATCTTTTGGCAGCAGACGCAGACGCAGATCCTGTTCGAGTTCGTCCTCGCGACGCCGCAGTTCGGCGAGTTCCTCACGCGCCAGCTCCTTGATATCGGCATCCCCGTCGTGCAGCAGAGCCTGGCTTTCCTCTATGTCCGCCAGGATCTTCTTGTACGCCCGGTAGACTGTCACGATCTTGTTCAGTTCCGAATGTTCACGAACGTGTTTCTGGTAGGTCGCCTGGTCTTTTATGATATCGGGGTCTCCCAAAAGATTTTCGACTTCTTGAAATCTTTCTTCGACACCCTCGAGGTTACTGAACATTGTTCTCAATCCTCTCAGGGCTCACTCAAAAATAACGTCACATTTTGAACGCCGGGTTCTGTACCGCATGAGATCGAAGTAATCACCGGCAGAACTTGGGGCCAACGAGTCTTTGGAAAGAGAAAATCCCCACAAAAAAACCGCAATGCGCCGCTTACGAGGCACCCCACGCACAAAACCACGAATCACACAAACGCGCGTAAACACCCTTGTGGGGTGTATACGACACCCTAGTTCAACAGCAGCGTGTGTGTCGTGGTTTTGACAAACGAGGAAAAAGCGCTGAGACAGGTCGTCTTATTCGTTTTTGTCTTTTTGAAATTTCTCGTACTTCTTGCGGAACCGTTCGATCCGGCCGGCGGTGTCGATCAGTTTCTGTTTTCCGGTGAAAAACGGATGACACTTCGAACAAATTTCGACCCGAATATCCTGCTTGGTTGAACCAACTGCGATCTCGTTACCGCAGGCACACTTGATGGTCGTCTGGAAATAATTGGGATGGATGTCTGTTTTCATATTAATTTCAACCCCCTATTATGCCGACTAGGCATTCATCGATGCGAGAAAAAGTTTATTATCTGCGGTTCCGCTCATTTTTTCAAGTAGAAATTCCATGCTGTCGACCGGATTCAGAGAGGAGAGCAATTTTCTCAAAATCCAGACCCGGTTCAAGATCTCTTCCTTGAGGAGCAGCTCTTCCTTGCGGGTGCCGGACTTCTTGATGTCTATGGCCGGGAACACACGCTTGTCGGCCAATCGCCGATCGAGCGCGATTTCCATGTTGCCGGTGCCTTTGAATTCTTCAAAAATGACTTCGTCCATCCGGCTGCCGGTGTCGACCAGGGCGGTAGCGACAATCGTGAGAGAACCTCCCTCTTCAATGTTGCGTGCCGCACCGAAAAACCGTTTGGGGCGCTGCAGGGCATTGGAATCGACGCCGCCGGAGAGAATTTTGCCGCTGGGCGGCATCACGGAGTTGTAGGCCCGGGCCAGTCGCGTAATACTGTCGAGCAAAATGACCACGTCCTTTTTATGTTCCACCAGGCGTTTGGCCTTTTCAATCACCATTTCGGCTACCTGAACATGCCGTTCCGCGGGTTCGTCGAATGTGGAACTGATGACCTCGGCCTTGACCGTCCGCTCCATGTCGGTCACTTCCTCCGGTCGCTCGTCGATCAGAAGTACGAAGGGAACCACCTCTTTGTGGGCGGCGATGATACTGTTGGCGATGTTTTGGAGCAGCATCGTTTTCCCGGAACGCGGCGGGGATACAATCAGCCCGCGCTGGCCGAAGCCGATCGGCGTCAACAGGTCCATGATGCGCGTCGAATAGTTGTCGGCGCCGTCTTCGATGCTCATCTTGCGGTTCGGATACAGCGGTGTCAGGTTGTCGAAAAGGATTTTATCCCGGGCCACCTCCGGGTCTTCGAAGTTAATGGCCTCGACCTTCAACAGAGCAAAATAGCGTTCGGATTCTTTTGGCTGCCGAATCTGCCCCGACACCGTGTCACCGGTACGCAAGTTAAAGCGACGGATCTGAGAGGGTGACACATAAATGTCATCGGGACCCGGCAGGTAGTTGTAATCCGGTGACCGCAAGAACCCAAAACCGTCGGGCAGTATTTCCAGGGTACCCTGGCCGTAAATGAGGCCGTTTTTCTCGATTTGCCGCTGCAGCAGGGCAAACATGAGTTCCTGCTTGCGCATACCGGCAGCGCCTTCGATGTTGAATTCCTTGGCCATCCGGGCCAGCTCACTGATTTTTTTCTCTTTAAGCTCTGCAATGTTCATTAATTCGGATCCCCACTATTGTCGTGATGGTTGGCATGCAACAAATTGGAAATACTATGTAATAGGCCAATGTCCCTTTGGTTTCAAAAGCGAAACGACACTTTTTCCCGTTTCCGGGTTTTCCTTTCATCAGAATTTCGGCGTAAGGTCAAACGTGGTCAAAAAAGGGCCGGACGTCTGCTGAGTTATAAATGAGTCCTGTACCGGTAGAATACGGAAATGGACATTTCGATAATGCTGGAGGATATTGAGTGATAGTTATAGAAGAACGACTATGATTTTCTCTCCAAATGGCGGGTTGAACCTTGGTACTATATTTGTATACCACAACCGGCTGGGTGTCAAGGTTTTTCGATCGCTTTTTCGCCAAATTATGGGGGGCGCGTCTGACATTTTTTCCATCATGCGACTCCATCCGATCGACGCCACATCGCAGATGATCAGCCGGTCGTTGGCTGGTGGACGAACGGGTGCCTTTTGCTGTATGCTGTCGGGTCAGGGTCCTTTCGGTTATAAACTGCAAGTCTTCCGCCGATAGACACCAAACCGGCGGAAACGGATCGGTTCGGCAAAAAACTATTCTTCTCCGGCCGTAAGATAATGCCGTCATTGCCCATGATCCTCAAACTGCCCTGGTCGCGGGGAACTTTTCCCGTGACACCGCCGCGTCAGGTCTATCTTGTCGGCGGGTCGGTCAGAGACCTTCTGCTCGGTCGCCGGCCGCTCGATCTCGACCTCGTCGTGGCCGGGAACCCCCACGCCTTTGCTCTGCGGCTGGCGGCGCACACCGGCGGTCGCCTGGTGCCGCTGGGCAAACCGGGACTGATGCT
>JBATHN010000304.1:0-5287 GCA_049666885.1 Desulfobacterales bacterium | reverse complement strand
AGGTATCAACGCTCTGGGCCTCCAGTATTTTGGCATGCAGGTGATCCCCGGCGTGCTTGAACGCCTCGAATGTCGTCCCTCTCGAAGAGTTGACACCATGGACCAGGACGTCGAAGGCCAGATCCGGTTCACAGGTCAAGTAATAGCGGTAGAGGATGGCAGCCATCTCCGCGGTAAGCCATCCCTCCGGCGTTCGGCGGATCAGGTAATCGGGGCCCGCGGATTCGAGTTGCTTTCGCATCAGCGCCAGCAAAACACGAGCAGAGGCCGACATGAGATCGATCAGGTAGGGTGGCAGGTGGAGCGGCAGCGCCCACGGCGTCTCCCCCGTGCCATAGATGATGACAAATAGGTTTTTTTCGGCCAGTTCCCCGTAGTAGGTCCGGATAACCTCCTTGTTCAGTGCAATCGTTTCATTGATATCAAGGGCGCGCCGGGTCTGCGCAATCCGTTGGCCTTCATCGTACTTTTTCTCGAGCGCGTCCAGTTCGTCGAGGGTCTGATCGAGGCTGGGCAAACCGGCTGTAAGGCTCATGGGGCATCCCCTGAATCAGTTGTGGCTACCGTTTACCAGGAATTTGCCGGTTTTCATTACCTGTTCATCATCCATCCAGATATCAAAATTACGCCCGACGCAGTCGATATGAGTGACTGAATCCCAAACCTGGTGGGTATGTTCGGGATAAGGATGGCCGAAGGCAATGTGGATGCCCGGCAGTTTTTCGTCCTGCAAAATATGACCGATTATATTCTTTACGGCGATGTTGGTACCGATGGCGAATTCACCCACGCGGTCGCTGTTTTCATCGGTTGACGTATAACGGGTAAATTCAGTCAACAGCTCCTTGTTGGCGCACTGCAGATTTTTTATCCGTGAATTCACAATTTCTATGGTTAATGGGGTTTGCTCCAGGTCGCCGTATTTCTGGCAAAGATAGTCACCCACGACCCCATCCACGACGAACACGCCGTTCAGATTGTAAGGCGAGGTGAATATTTCGCCGCCGGGCAGGTTTCCCCATTTGTCCGGTGAAATGATACCGCTTGTCTTGAGCCACTCGAGCGCCGGGGACAATTCGGCCTCAATGTCGGTACCACCATCGGATTGGGCCCTGATAACTTTGGTTGTGCGGGCCTTTTCAACGAGTTTCATGCTGAGTTCGTCGACCAGATTGAAATCAGCCCCCATGCCCTCGCGCATGATCTGCTTGTTGATGTTGACCATGTGCGCATGCCGGATTTTGTGCCTATTCACGACGTTAGTCATTTCCCTGCGGCTCGGCAGTTCGCCGGATTGGGTTATGTTGGCTAAAATACTCACATCTGATTTTTGCAAATCATCCAGGATCGCCGGCGGCATGTGAACCAAAGGTCTGGGCATAAGATTTTCGAGCACAAACACGGTATAGCGTGAACCGACTTTTTCGATCTCATTCACCAGTGCGGCGGCGATTTCGCTGGTGGCCTCGTCGGTAATCAGCGTTAAGCGTTCTTCGGGCTGCAGCCTGAGGCATACATTGATGGCATTAAAAGCGCCCGGACGCAATGCAGGATCAAAATCAATCTGCGGCAAGTGCTGGTTCATGTTCCTCCTTTTTTATCGACGATCAACTCCGGATATATGAATGTGAAATATATCTAATGATATCATCATTGTTAGTGTCCGTCCAGAAATGGTAGATTTAGGCCTTGGCCAAGGCCGCAGCGATTTTGCAACCGCAGACGTAGCAGGGCTACGTCGTGGATTGCAAAGAGCGAGAACACCGGCCAGGGCCGAAAGATGCCGTTTATGGATGGGCAATAGTTAAAGAAAGCGGTAATAAATTCGCCCCTGGTCAGGATGTTGAGACCTTCGCGGTGCGCCTGCGCCTGGCGAATGGCCATGTTGGCCGTCGCTTCCACAATCCAATCGAATTATCCAACTTAACCGAGTGGATGTCGGCATCCGGTTCTGGATTGCAGAAATCGATAGAATAAGGCACGCTTTTCTGGCTTCAAATTTTTTCACTTTTGATCATTTCATTCAAGCAGTTGCTTAATGGGCCAAGGTAAGGCGCAGATAAATAGTGTCAAGCACTTGAAAATCGAATTGCGAGTTGATTGACAATGACTCGAAACTATAAATAAAATACGGCAAACTAACGACTTGTTCGGATTGGCTTAAAATATTATGAATCTCAAATCCGGTGACGATATCCAGACCTGTTGCGAAACTACCAAGAATGGCGCACAAAGTGAAACAAAAATTCTACCGGTTTTCAGCCCAGTCAAAAACCCCGATCTGATCGGCACGCTCCATCATTTTTCAAGTGTGCCGTCGCAGTTCGTCATTGCACGTAACGTCGAAGTATGGCTGCCGCCGGATTACGACGAAGGCGATGCCAGCGGGTATTCAGTCCTATACATGCATGACGGCCAGAACCTGTTTGAATCACAAAAATCTTACATCGGTGTCGATTGGGGTCTGGATGAGACCATGGCGGCTCTTTGTCAGAAGAGAAAAATTCGACCGACCATTGTGGTCGGTGTCTGGAACACGCCGCAAAGATTGCTGGAATACCTGCCGCAACGGCCCTTTTGCGACCATCGGTCCCAACACTTGAGGAACCGGGTGATAATGCGTTACCGGGGGATGCCGATTTCTGACAATTACCTGCGCTTCTTAGTCTACGAACTCAAACCCTTTGTTGACAGCCGCTACCGCACCCGCCCGGAGAGGGAGTTTACCTTTTTGATGGGATCGAGCATGGGGGGATTGATTTCATTGTATGCGATCTGTGAATATCCGCATGTATTCGGCGGGGCCGGCTGTCTTTCAACCCACTGGCCCATTGCACTCCAGCCTTTCAGTACATATCTGAATGCAAGGCTGCCCGAACCGGGGCGGCATAAAATATATCTGGACTACGGCAACGAAGCCGATAATGCCGGCTATCGTTATAAGCAGAAGCGTGTGGAACATTTATTAATGGGCAAAGGCTACAAATTCGGATTAGACTGGTTCGGCAGTTGGTACGTTGGCGATCCCCACTCCGAAACGGCCTGGCGCGACCGGGTCCATGTGCCGTTGCGGTTTCTTCTGAAAAATGACCAAAAACGATTGGAAACGACCACTTAGGGTCCCGGAAACAAATAAAGACACAAGGATTACGCCGGTTTTTGGTTCATCTTCAAGGCGCGTCAAAGAGAGCATATTGTCTATATGTGACTTTTGGCGCAACGCCGAAGACGGGTCAAAAGAAAAGCAAGGTTGTGGATTTACTTATTTCCGAGGCCCTTTAGCCAAAGGAGGTGCCTGTGATTCTTAATCCGACTGCCTTGATTTACAGTTCCCACAACCGCTGTGAGTATCTGCACCGGAATTGGATCGTCCAGCGTGCTTTGGAGCATCCCCACAACAAAAGCATATTGTACTTGCCTTTTGGCATGGAAAGTCGCGAGTCCCAGGATTTTTCATGGGGCACCTTCAAATGGTATTTCGACCACTTTACCCCTTTTGGCCTCAATGCAATGGTTTTTTTCTGGAGCGACAACCTATCGCGCCACGATGCCGAGATCTTTTTCAATATGGTCGAACATGCCGAAGTGGTCATTCTGGGCGGCGGCGAGGTGAATTTAGGTTTCGAACGCTACGATGCCATGGGCGGTTATTTCTTCGATGACTATGATCGGTTTAAGAACTGTCTTCACCAGCGCCAGAATACCGGCAAATTGACGGTGGGGTTTTCGGCCGGGGCCACTCAACTGGGAGATGTTTGTGCGCAAGACGATTACCATCGTTGTTACGCCCTGATCCACAATGTCACCACCACTTTGCACCATGAATGGAGTCGGGAGGCGGAACTGCGCCAATTGGCCTGGAGGTTTCCGGGGCATCTGGCGTTCGGCCTGCCCAACGATTCCGGTATTGCTTCCAACCAGGGCTTTCTTTCCTCGGGCAACAAATGGCAGGTATTGCAGTTTATCATCGATACTTCCTGGGATTTTCCGGAAGACAATTTTCACATCAAGACCCGTCAGGGAATGGGCATCGAACACATCTACCACGACGGCCGCAAATGGACTTTTAACGGCGGCGATGTGATGATCAGGATCCTTTCGCCGGACTACAGTTATCAAGGCACCTGGATCATTACGCCCAACAATCCAACGGTTTTTGATTACTGGAGCCAGTCACCTTCCAGGTTTGCCAATATCGACCATATCATGGCCGAGCATTAGCAGGGACAAAATATTGGGTGAATAGGAATTGAAGCTGCTGCGGCGAGTGCATAGGTCTTCGAATCTGGGATTACGGTGGCCCGCAAGAGCTGATCGTCAATGATCGATTCGTAAGCGTTCACAGGGCACCGCATCTGCTTTGTTGTCGGGCACTTGAAGTACAAAAGTACGTCTGCACACCCGACGCCTTGCATCTGCGGCACCCTGTAAATGCTTACAATTAGTTGGTTTGAAGCGTATCGGATTTTGCAACCCTGTGAACGGTTACATCGATTCAATTAATGGGGGTGAAAATGACTAAAAAAATCGGAATTCTGAGAGGCCAGGAGGATAATTTTCCCAATGCGCTGGTGGAAGCCATTAACCTTAAAGGAAAGGGTGAAGTGGTGGCCGAAATGGCGATCATGGGCGCCGGACGCCTTGGCGAAAAACCGGTCTATGATTTGGTTTACGACCGCATTTCACATGATTACCCTTATTATCGGTATCTGCTCAAGGCCGCAGTGGCGCGCGGCACCTATGTGATTCCCAACCCCTTGCTGTGGAGCGCGGACGATAAATACCTGGGGTTTACATTGGCTGCCGACATGGGATTGACGATTCCCAAGACATGCCTGCTGCCCATCGCCGGATCGACGCGCCTGTACGACATCACGGCCGAGTCCCTGCGTAACTTGAAGTACCTGGATTATCCCGAATGGCAGGCCATTTTCGATTACATCGGTTTTCCGTGCTGGCTGAAGCCCGTTTCCGGCGGAGGCTGGCTGGCGGTCAGCAAGGTCCATAACCCCGATGAATTCTTCCATCTCTACAACAACGAAATTTTCCATACCAAGCCGGTATACCCCGAAGACGCCGGTCAGGACATGGTGGTGCGTAATTGGCTCAGCCGTACGTTGGTCTTTATGCTGCAGGAAGACATCGCCTATCAGCAGTTTGCGCGCTGTTTTTATATCGCCGGCGATGTCACCACGGTCCGTTTCGAGCCGCCGGACCGTGTCGCTGGCCAGCGACTGGGGCGCTATTCGGTCGATCCGGACTTTTTCGGCCCCGAACTGCTGGCGCG
>JBATHN010000303.1:0-2064 GCA_049666885.1 Desulfobacterales bacterium | reverse complement strand
GGCCGAGTGACCTCGAGAATGCTGGCGTCGCTGCCGAGAATTTTACCGAGGGCCTCGGTCTGGATAAAGGTTTTAAACAGCAGTAAAAGATTACGGGGCAGGCGGATCCGGTATTTCAACACCAGCTGCATCACCTGGTCATAAACATCTTTGACGGAAATGGTCTGCAGGGTTCGTCCGTAAAACGGCTCGCTGATGTCTTTCAGGTCCGTGCGAAAGCTGCGCAGGTCCAAGGCATCCGGGTTAATCAGACCGGCGTCCTCGAAAGCCTCCATGATCAGATCGTAGTCGTGCTCGGCATACCCGAGAAAAATGTTGGCGATCTGAAGCATCGTTTCTTCGTCCAGATAGCCGATGATGCCGAAGTCCACCAGGCTGACACGGCCGTCGTACATTACGATCGTGTTGCCGGGATGCGGGTCGGCGTGGAAAAGACCGAAGTCCATCAGCTGGCGGGAAAAGGAACGCAAGCCGATCATGGCGATTTCCTTAGGGTCGATCCCGTGGGCCTTTATCTCTTCGACCCGGTCCATTTTGATACCGTCGATGTGTTCCATCGTCAGGACCGACCGCGAAGTATAGTCCCAGTAGACGTTCGGAATATAGAGGTCTTCGGCGTCTTTGAAGTTGGCGGCAAAGCGTTCGATACTCCCCGCTTCGGTGTACATGTCGAGTTCACGGAATATATTTCTTTCGAATTCTTTCACCAGGTTGACGGCACCGACGATGCGTCCGATCTCGGAGGATCGCTCGATCTTCTCGGCAAAGTAGTACATCAACCCGATGTCTTCCCTGATTTTTTTGTCGATTCCGGGCCGAATGACCTTTACCGCCACTTTTTCGCCTGTTTTCAAACCGGCCAGGTGGACCTGTGCAACCGATGCGGTGGCCAGCGCCACCGGTTCGAAAGCGGTGAAAATCTCCGCCAGCGGACGCTTCAGTTCCGATTCGATGACGCCCTGGATTTCTTCGAAGTCGATCGGCGGGACCCGGTCCTGCAGTTTTTTCAGTTCTTCGATGTACTCCGGCGGGAAGACATCCGCGCGGGTGCTCATCAGTTGTCCCAGCTTGATGAAACTGGGTCCGAGTTCTTCGAGGACCCGGCGCAGACGTTGCGCTGACGGGTAAACGGATTTGGTGACGGTCTTGGCCTTGGGTGCCGTTACAGTGATCCTGTTTCGAAAAACGGTACGATCCAGCAGGTCACCGAACCCGTGTTTCGCCAAAATTCTTGCGATCACCGCAAATCGCTTGATACCCTGAATACGGTGGGTGCTTCTGGAAAGGCTCATACCGACTCGGTCGTGTCCGGTTCGTCCCCGGCTGCTTTTACCCGCACCCATTTTCTGGCGATTTCATTGAGCCTGTCCGGCTCGCCGATGTAGCTTTCGACGTAACCGCACCGGATGCAAACGTAGTTGTCGCGGGCGGCTACTGAAGCCAGGCTAACGGGAATGGAATTGCTGGCGAATGGGCCTTTTTTGAGCGGAATCTCGGCCCCGGAATAAACCTCGTCGGAAGAACATTTGGGACAGATGCCGGATTTCAAGATGTTATCCTCTCGCTTTTAGGAGTTGGGCGGGAAGTGGTTTGACGGCCGATCTTCAGTCTAGTCTCGTCACACGTAAATTTCTTATCCATTGTCGTCCGCGTGTGCACTATGACGAAGTTTTGCCGGGGTGTCAATATATTCGGCGCCTTAGCGGCATCCGAGCCTCTCCTTTTCACAGAGTCGCCGCCAGCCGGCAACCCTGTTCTATTGCTCGCTTGGCATCCAACTCCACCGCCCGTTCGGCGCCGCCGATCAAATGAACCGACACACCGCTGGTCTCAATTTCTCGATAGAGCGCGTCGACAGGGACCTGCCCGGCACATATGACAACCGTATCGACCGGAAGTGTCTGCTGCTCTCCCTGACGGCTGATGGTCAAACCGTGTCGGTCGATCTTCTCGTAAGTCAATCCGTTGAGCATGATCACGCCGCGCTGTTTCAAGATCTTCCGATGGATCCAGCCGGTGGTTTTTCCGAGGTTCTTTCCCATTTTCGAGCCTTTGCGCTGCAGC
>JBATHN010000302.1:0-2022 GCA_049666885.1 Desulfobacterales bacterium | reverse complement strand
GTTATCCTTTTTGTGTTTCAAAACCTCTTTTTCATAACAATAAGACCTTTTTTTGATTTTGCTCACTATATTATAAGGTATTTTCACACCGCGATCGACCTGATTTACAGGTTACCTGCCGGCGGCTCTATTTAGACCACAAAAAAACCAATTGCTTGCGGCAGCGACGGCACATCCACCTGTCCCCCTTCTTATATTCGTTTCAAGTTTTAACATGAATGGCCGATAGTGGTTAGTGAACCAGATCGATCAAATTCCGTAAAATTGACGAGGGGAGTTTATGGATATAGCGACCGTTATCGGACTCTTCGGAGGCACAGTCCTGATTGTCGGCTCTGTTATCATCGGCGGATCGGCGCTTGTTTTTGTCAATATTCCCGGTGTCTTGATTGTCATTGGGGGAACTCTGGCCACCTGTTTCATCAAATTTTCAATGCGAGATGTGATCAACTCGATATCAGTGGTGATGAAGGCTTTCATGATCAAACTGGATTCGCCGGAAGACCTCATTATAAAACTGATCGAATATTCCAAGATTGCAAAAAAAGAAGGCCTGATCGCCCTGGAAAATCAGAAGGCCGGTGACGTTTTTTCAGCCAAGGCCATCCGCTATCTTTCGGACGGATTGGATGAGAAATTGATTTCCGAAATGCTCGACAAGGATATCCGTCAAACGCTCCAAAGACACACGGTCGGCCAGAACGTGTTCAGGGGCATGGGCTCATCCGCACCGGCCTTCGGCATGATCGGAACACTAATCGGGCTTGTCCAGATGCTGGCCAGCATGTCCGACCCGTCGAGCATCGGACCGGCCATGGCCATTGCCCTCCTCACAACACTCTATGGTGCGCTGGTAGCCAACCTTGTCTGTCTGCCGATTGCCGATAAACTGGCCCTGCGAAGCCAGCAGGAGCAGGAAAATCGACGCATTATCCGCGAGGGCGCCATCGGCATCGCCCAAGGAATGTCCCCTATGGTTCTCGAGGAAGCCTTGAAAATCTATCTGGCACCTAAGGATCGCCAGAAGAACACGACCCAGAAGAATCAGAAAAAAACCAAATAATGAACCTGCTCGACGATATCCAGAACCCCATCCTCGAAGAAGGTGCGCCGGCCTGGGTGGTGACTTTCGGCGACCTCATGAGCCTGCTGCTGTGTTTCTTTGTTCTGCTGCTCTCCTTTTCCGAGATGGACAAGGCCAAATACAAGGAAGTTTCCGGGTCGCTGGCCAAGGCTTTCGGCGTTCAGCGCAAAATGAAAGCCTTCGAAGCCCCCAAGGGTATCAAGATGATTTCAAGAGACTTCGACCAGGAGTTGATTCCGGCAAGGCCGAGTGAGGAGTTCATCGCCATGCAACAGCGGGAGAAAATCGGCATGGCACTCAAAAAAGAAGTTGAAACCCGCTTTCGGGACTTGCAGGACCTGATTCAGGTGGAGGTGGGCGAAAAGGAGGTGACCATCCGCCTGATGGGCGAGACGGCCTTCGATTCCGGCAAGGCGGACATCAAAGTCCAGATGGTGCCGCTGCTCCTCAAGATTGGGAGCGTTCTGGCGGACAGCAAGGGAGAGGTTATCATCGCCGGTCATACGGACAACGTCCCCGTCTACGGCGGACCGTACGGCTCCAACTTGAAACTGTCGATCGCCCGCGCCGCCACGGTGGCCGAATTCCTGCTGGCGAAGTCGGCCATTCCGGCGAGCCGCGTATCGACTATGGGTTTCGGCAAATACCGGCCGATCGCGTCCAACGATACGGAGGAGGGCCGCAAGCGCAATCGGCGGGTGGAGATCATCTTGCGCGCCCCCGACACCCCAAAACCCCGGAAAACCGAAATTTCCAATTCAATCCGTGTGAATGGGCCCATCGTGAAAAATCCTGTTTTCCAATAAAAACACGGCGAACCTTTGGGGAATTTGCACGAAAATAGAATCGAACCCGTAAATAAGGTAGGCGTCTCCGCCCGGATAAACGGTTTCGAAAGACGGCTGAAACTCGCCGCCAACGAGTTCTAAGACCGGACC
>JBATHN010000301.1:0-3724 GCA_049666885.1 Desulfobacterales bacterium | reverse complement strand
CCGTTGGACCCGATCAGACAAACGATTTCCTTTTCTTTGACCTCGAGGCTGATGCCTTTCAAGGCGTGGATATGCCCGTAATAGGTGTGAATATCTTCAACGCTCAGCATTCTGTCGGTCCTCGATTCAGGGGATGTTGGCGATGTCCCTTTCCATTTCGACTTCCTGCGCTTTCCGTTTGGCCGGCAGCAGTCCCTCGGGGCGAAAAACCATCATTGCGGTCATGGCACCGCCGAACGCGGCCATGCGGTACAGCGCCAGACCTCTGAACATTTCGGGCAGAACGATTATCGCAACCGCACCGATAATGATACCGGGGATGGACCCCATGCCGCCGAGGACCACAATGCAGAGCACCAGGGCGGACTCCAGAAAAATAAACGAACTCGGGTTGACGTAGCGCACCTTGGCCGCGAAAAATGCACCGGCAAACCCGGCGAAGATGGCGCCCAGCATGTAGGCGTAGAGTTTCATGCGGGTCGTGTGGATACCGGTCAGTTCGGCGGCGGTTTCGTCCTCCCTGACCGCCATCCAGGCCCGCCCGATGCGCGAAGTGTTCAACCGATAAACGGCCAGCATGATCAGCGCTGCAATGGCCAGAATTAGATAATACATCCAGACGAGGTTTTTCAGGTAAAGATGGGCGAAGTGAATGCTGCCGTTTTCAACGACGGGGTAGAACAGCCCCGGTGCTTTAATGCCCAGTATGCCGTTGGGTCCCTTGGTCACCGCGTCCCAGTTGTTCAACACGATGCGGACGATCTCACCGAATCCGAGCGTAACAATGGCCAGATAGTCTCCGCGCATTTTCAGGGTGGGGTAGCCGATAAAGGCACCGACACCTGCGCTGATTATACACCCTACCGGCAGTGCCAGCCAGAAGGGGACCCCGAAATTGGTGTTCAGCAGGGCATAGGTATAGGCCCCGACGGCGTAAAAAGCGATGTATCCGAGGTCGAGAAGACCTGCCAGACCAATAACGATGTTCAGGCCGAGGCCCAAAGAAATGTATATCAATACATTGATGGCGATATCGCGTCCGTAGTTGTCGGCGATCCAGGGCAGGGCCAGCACCCCCGCTACCCCCAGCCCGATCAGCAGCTTCCGCGGCGGTCGAAATTGAGTGGATGCGTCATTAAATACCTTGGGCCTGAAAGACAGCCCTTTCAGGAAGTAGTGGTAAATCAACACCAGCATCCCGGCCGCGGTAATGACCGCCATTACTCTCAGCACCCGATCCCATACGAATCGACCGCCCTCGATGCCCAGCATCGGAAACAGCAGTATAAACGCCCAGATCAGGACGATGATGAATTTCAACAATGGCCTCGCTGACATACTACACCCTGGTGTCGTCCACCTGTTCACCCATGATGCCGGTGGGTCTGAAGTAAAGCACGAGAATCAGGATAATAAAGGCGAACACGTCCTTGTATTCACTGGCCAGGTATCCGGCTGCAAAAATTTCGACCATTCCGATGATCATGCCCCCCAGCATGGCGCCGGTGAGGTTGCCGATTCCGCCGAGCACAGCCGCCGAAAACGCCTTGATGCCCGGAATAAACCCCATGTCGAACCGGACCGATCCGTAATAGAGACCGACCATGACACCGGCCGCCGCCGCCAGCACGGCACCGATAACGAAGGTGGTTACGATGGTCTTGTTGGCGTTGATGCCGAGAATGGCACTCATGACCCGGTCCTGGGCCGTGGATCGCATGGCTTTCCCCAACCGGGTCCGGTTGACGAACAGGTTCAGGCCGATCATGAGCAGCACCGAGCCGATGATGATGAAGACCTGCATGTTGGTGACGATGACACCGCCGACTTCAAACCCGCCGGAGGTGAAAAAATGTGGATAGGCCTTGTCGTAGACGCCCTGGGCAAGCATCATGCCGTTGGATAAAAAAATCGACATCCCGAGCGCCGAGAGCAGCAGGGCAAGCCGGCTGGCCCCTCGCAGCGGGCGGTAGGCGACGGTTTCAAGCGCCACCGCCAGGAAGGCGCAGTAGATCATCGCCAGAACGAAGGCCAGCAACAGTCCCAGGAAAGGGTGCGTGTCGAGAACCCCCCGGGCCTGCATGAAGGAAAGCACAATGACCCCGATATAGCCCCCTGCGGCGAAAATTTCACCGTGGGCGAAGTTGATCAACTGGATGATACCGTAAACCATCGTGTACCCGAGGGCGATCAGGGCATATATCGACCCCAAGGTGAGTCCATTGATGATCTGCTGGAAGAAAACTTCCACGAGCGGCTCCCGAATCAAGGTGATGGGCCTATCGGGCCCGGGCGGTACCCGAGGCGCGATAGGCCGTTATCCTGCGAAGTTGTGGTTTCGCCGGACGGGGGTTACTGGTAAGGGACGAATTTCCCGCCTTTGACCACCAGGACCTGATACGTCGACCCGCTGTCGCCCTTGGCGTCGAAACTGATTTTCTTGGAGGCGCCCTGCATACTGGTGGCCCGGATGGCATCGGCCAGTTTGTCGGGATCGTCCGCACCCACCTTGGCGATGGCCGCAAGGAGAATATTGGCCGCATCGTAGGCATAGGATGAATAGGAGCCCGGTTGACCGTACTTCTTGGTGTAGGCGTCCATGAAGGCCTTGACCTCGGGGATGTCCTCCGAGGGCGGCTGGCCGAAGGTAAAGTATGTCCCCTCTCCGGCATCCTTGGCGATCGCGAGGTAGTTCGGGTGGTAGACCGCATCTTCGGACATCAGGGAGGCCCGCAGTCCCAGGCGTTTGGCCTGGATGGCCATCAGATTGCCTTCCGGGTTGTAGAGGCTCATGTAGAGCACATCCGGGTCCAAGGCCTTGATTTTCGTCAAAATGCCCGAAAAATCCTTGTCGCCCTGATTGATATGCTCACGGGCCACCACTTTGACCTTGCCGCCCAGCTCTTTTTCCAGGTTGTCGGCCAGACCCTGGGTGTAGGTGGTTTTGTCGTCGACGATGGCGATGGTCTTGATTTTAAGATCGTCAATCAAAAACTCGGCGGCGGCTTTGGACTGATCGTCGTCGCGGCCGCAGACCCGGAACATGTACTTGTATCCTCTATCAGTGACCTTTTCGTTGGTGGAAGCCGGGGTGAGCATCACTATCTTTGCGTCGTTGAGAACGTCTGAGGCCGGAATGGTGGCGGATGAGCAATAGGCTCCGACCACGCCGGCTACTTCTAGGTTGGCCAGTTTGTTTGCGGCCGAAACGGCCTGTTTCCCGTCGCAGCCTGAATCCTGCGGAAGATATTCAATCTTGTCGAAGCCTGGCACGCCCCCCTTGGCCTCCCACATGGCAATGGCGATCTCGACACCCTGACGGATGTCGTTTCCGTCGGCCGCATATTGACCCGTCAATGGACTCAAAGAACCGATCTTGAGTGTTTTGGCCATTGCCAGGCATGGGGATAAAATCAAACCGACTGTCAACATCAACACCAGTAAATTTTTGACCGATCTCATATACTACCTCCTTGTTTGTGAGTTAGCTTCCATCCATAAATGGCTCTTTTCAGCAATTCCCCGCCTGCTTCGGGACAGATCGGCGTCTATCGGCGGAATCGCTTGTGCGGCGTACAAAAGTACGCCTCCGCACAATGCCGCAGATTTCCTTGAACTTGCAGAAAATTGCACATTTCTGGATCGGAAACTTACAAGTGCCCTTAATAAAACCGTGGATGGGCACGAGTTAAAAAATCATGGCCCTTAAGGCCGCCACGGTGCA
>JBATHN010000300.1:0-2524 GCA_049666885.1 Desulfobacterales bacterium | reverse complement strand
ACACGGAACGGAATGGATGGTACCTGAAGACCGTAAGCAGGTTAAAAACAACATGTTGTCAGGTTATGAAGAGCCCTACCAGGTGACCGCTCTGCGGAAAAACGGAACCACGTTTCCATGTGAAATTCAAGGCCGGAGGATTGACTACCAAGGTCGATCCATTCGAATAACGGCTTTACGGGATATCACAGAACGCAAGCAGGCGGAGAATGGATTGCTGAAGAATGAGGAAAGATACAGGAGAATATTTGAAAATCTACAAGATGTCTATTACGAAGCAGGCATGGACGGAACTATTCTAGAAGTCAGCCCCTCAATTAATAAATTTTCTCTATATGAAAGGAAGGAGTTAATCGGTAAATCACTTTTTGATATTTATACCGACCCAAAAGAACGGAACGAATTTGTAGAGCTAATTTTAGACAAGGGAATGGTTAATGACTATGAAATTAATCTGAAAGATAAAGACGGCTCCCAACACCCCTGTTCGATAACTACTTTGTTGATGAGAGATAGCCAGGGTACTCCTGTAAGGCTTATCGGTTCCATGCGCGATATTTCAGAAAGAAAGCAGGCTGAGGAGGCGCTGCGGGAGAGTGAGGAGCGTTATCGTACTCTTGTAGGAGCCATTCCAGATCCGGTAGTAGTATACGATTCAGAGGGAAGAGCCACCTATGTCAACGATGCCTTTGTACAGGTTTATGGTTGGTCCAGAGAAGAACTGATGGGCGGTCGGATTGATTTTGTCCCGTCTGAGGAGACTGAAGCGACCAAAGCAGCTTGGACGCGTACTTTAGAGGATGGAACAGTATTCTTTGAAACCAAACGTTGGAACAAAAATGGAGATCTGCTGGACATTCAACTTAGGACCGCCATTTTGCGCGATCAGGAAGGTAAACACGTTTTTAGCATAGTTATCCATCGCGACGTAACCGCGTTAAAGCAAGCAGAGACGGCGTTGCGAAAGGCTCACGACGAGTTGGAAGTGCGGGTCGAAAAACGAACGGTGGAGCTAACCAAAGCCTATGAGGAGTTGTGCGATAAGATCGCCGAGAGCAAACAGGCCGAGGAAGAGAAACTGGCGCTCGAGCGGCAGTTTCAGCAAGCGCAGAAACTCGAGAGTCTGGGCGTGCTGGCCGGCGGCATTGCCCACGACTTCAACAATATACTTATGGCCATCCTGGGCAACGCAGACCTGGCGCTTGACGGACTCTCGCCCATTTCGCCGGCACGCACCAACCTCCAAGAGATCGTGAGGGCGTCCAAGCGCGCGGCGGAACTGGTTAAACAGATGCTCGCCTACTCGGGCAAAGGCCGGTACGTCATCGAGCCGATCGACACCGGGAGGCTTATAGAGGAGATGGCGCGCCTGGTCGAGGCCTCGATATCGAAGAAGGCCGTTCTCAAATACAACCTTGCCGAAAACCTGCCCACCTTCGACGGCGACGTGACGCAAATCCGTCAGATTATCATGAACTTGATAATCAACGCCTCGGAAGCCATCGGCGACAAGGGCGGCGTCATCACCCTGTCTACCGGCACGATGCATTGTGACCACGCATATCTTAATGATGTCAATGAGATCCTGCGAACCAGCCCGGACGAACCGCTGCCCGAAGGCGTTTATACTTTTTTCGAAGTGGCCGACACGGGCTGCGGCATGGACGCCGACACCATAGAAAAGATCTTCGATCCGTTCTTCACGACAAAGTTCACGGGGCGCGGGCTGGGCATGTCCGCCGCTCTCGGCATCGTGCGCGGCCACAAGGGTGCGCTTAAAATCTACAGCGAGGTCGGCAAGGGCACGACATTCAAGGTCCTTTTCCCCGCGAATGAATTGTCCGATAACGGCTTTGCGGTTCGAAGGAAGGACGAGACTGAGGGAAAAGACTGGTGCGGAAGCGGGACCGTCTTAGTCGTCGACGATGAGGAGGCGGTCTGTGCTGTTGGAAAACAGATGCTCGAGCATATGGGCTTCAGCGTCCTGGCGGCGTCCGACGGGCACGAAGCGTTGAAGGTGTATCGTGAACATACCGACGAAATCGTCTGCGTTCTGCTCGACCTGACCATGCCCTACATGGACGGCGAAGAAGCCTTCCGCGCTATGCAGCGCCTCCACCCCGACGTCACGGTCATCCTTTGCAGCGGCTACAACGAGCAGGAGGCGACCCAGCGCTTCGCCGGAAAAGGTCCGGCGGGATTTATCCAAAAGCCCTACAACATGGCCGCGCTGAGGGAGAAACTGACGGAAGTCCTGCGCGACGAACGCGCCGCGTTCGGGCGGCAGGGAAAACCCGGCTTATGAGCTATACGGCAAGTAAAGTTGGATATTAGGGGCGATGGTGAAAAGTTGACATAATTGTCACCTTCATTTCAAAAAATCTTTTAAAATATGTCCCGACCGTTCAAGAAAATCCTCATAATCCAGGGCATCGACAAATATCGATCTGCGCTCGATGCCGCGAACGAGAATGTGGTGAAGTGCCCCCGGGGCATCAACACGGGTGTTCCGGGCCATGGTTGC
>JBATHN010000299.1:0-3101 GCA_049666885.1 Desulfobacterales bacterium | reverse complement strand
CTGTAAAGGGAAAAGCACAATGGAAGGGGTGATTTTAAATCTCAAAGTACAACATGTGGGGGGGTGAGTCGGTTGAGCCCGTTTTGCCCGTTGAGCCGGTTAAAGGATGTTACCATTTGTACGGGTGGAAGTGCCTACCCAGGGCTCCGGTTGCAGGTTCTGAGTTTCAAGTTTCAAGTTTCAAGTTTCGAGTTTCAGATTCTGAGTTTCGAGTTTCCAGTTGCCCACGCGAACACGCACACCTCCTGTCCGCAGTACATCACAGTATCTGACTCAAAAACGATTTCGTGCGCTCATGGGTGGGGTTTTTGAAGAAATGTTCGGGCGTACCGACCTCAACGATACGGCCTGCATCCATGAAAATCACCCGTCCCGCCACCTCTCTGGCAAACCCCATCTCATGGGTGACGCATATCATCGTCATCCCTTCTTTGGCGAGCGTCTTCATGACATCTAGAACCTCGCCGATCATCTCCGGGTCCAGGGCAGAGGTCGGTTCGTCAAACAGCATTACCTTCGGATTCATGGCCAAAGCTCGTGCGATGGCCACACGCTGCTGCTGACCGCCGGAGAGCTGATCCGGATAGACGGCGGCTTTGTCCTGAATGCCGACCTTTGTCAACAGGGCCAAGGCCCTGTCGGCGGCTTCTTTTTTAGAACGCTTGCGCACCACCCGTTGGGCCAGGGTGACGTTTTCCTCAACCGTCTTGTGGGGGAAAAGGTTGAAGGATTGAAACACCATACCCACCTCGGCCCGCACCTTGTTGATGTTGGTTTTGGGATCGAGTATGTCGATACCATCGATGATGATGTGTCCGCTGGTGGCGGCTTCCAGGTGGTTCAGGCACCGGAGAAAGGTGCTCTTGCCGGAACCCGACGGTCCGATGACAACGACCACCTCACCGGCCGCAATCTTGGTCGAGACATCGACCAGGGCTTCGACTTTATGGGGGACATAATAGGTTTTGAAAACGTTGCGGGCTTCGATCATGCCGTTTGGGTCCTCCTCTCCAGATACTGAACGAACATGGACAGGGTAAAGGTCATCACCAGATACAACGCCGCACAGACGAAGAACATCTCGAAGGGATTGAGCTGGGTCGTGATGACTTCCCGCGTGGCCTTGGTCAGCTCCCGCACGGCGATGATGCCCAGCAGGGACGAATCTTTGATCAGGCTGATGAACTGGCCTGCCAACGGCGGCAGGATGCGGCGCATGGCCTGGGGCATGACGATGTAGCGCATTGACTGGGCGTAGCTCATCCCCAGAGAACGGGCGGCTTCGATCTGGCCGCGGCCGATCGACTGGATACCGGCCCGCACGATTTCGGTCACGTAAGCGCCGGTAAAACAGGCCAGGGAGGCCACGCCGTACCAGAGCCCTGGAATTTCGTGAATACCGTAGGCGAGCAGCAGCTGGTTGACCATGGTGCCCACGACGAAATACCAGATGAAGATCTGCACCAGCAGCGGGGATCCCCGAATCAATTCGACATAGGTGATCGCCAGCCACTTGGCGGCCGGGTTGTCCGAGATCCTGGACAGGCCGCCGATGATGCCGATAATGATGCCGAAGATAATCGAAAACAGACTGACCTTCAGCGTAATCCAGACCCCCTGCAGCATGATCCCGGCCTGCCATTTGCCATAGCTGGCCAGGACATCACCGGGATAGACAAAGTCGTTCACCGACACGCGAAGGTCCTTGGTCGGAACGGTGAAAGTCTCTTCCTCACCGGTGCCCTTTACTTTTATGAGGGATTGATCCTTCTCCGGTGTGATGCTTGCGACCGTTCCCTGAATCTCGGCCTTGACCTCCACCTGCTTGTGATACATGAAAGCCGACGGGATCTTGTGCCAGGCCCAGACGTAGTCGATCCGCATGGTGGCGAAGTAAATCAAGAAGATGATTGAAAAAATGACGAATAAAAAGACCCCGACCCAGAAATAGTAGGTGCTTTTCGGCATTGCGCGCCGGACTTTTGCTTCTCTTCCCATCGGTTTCTCTTCTTCTCAATGCATGCCTTTGCCGGGTCAGCGGCCGGCTTCGGCATGGAAGCGACCCATCCATATTGGCTCAGGCCTCCGACCGGAGGCCTGAGCGCTGCATGGAGCGTGTGCCTTCAGCGGTTTACTTTATGAGTTTGATCCATTCGGTGCTCTTGATCCATTTGTTGTAAATCTGATCGTAGCGCCCGTCGTTTTTCATTTGCCGCAGGAAGTTGTTCAGCCAGTTCAGAAAGTCGGGGTCACCCTTGCGGACGGCCCAGGCCAGCGGCTCGTAGGTGAACGGTTCGTCCAGAAAGATCAGCTTGCCTTCCCCTTGCTGGGCCATGAAGGTCGCACAGAAGGGAAGGTCGTAGATGGTGGCATCGGCCTTGCCGGTCAGCACCTCCAATGCGGCTTCGGACTCCACCTCGAAAGACTTGTAGGTGGCCTTGGGAATCAGGCGCTTGATCGCCTGTTCGCCGGTGGTCCCCAGCTTGGAGCAGACGGTATATTTGGGGTCGTTGAGGTCTTTGTAAGACTTGACCACCCCTTCGTGCTTTTTATTCAGGAGGATCGTCTGACCGACGATGATGTAGGGATCCGCGAAGTTGATCTTCAAGTTACGTTCCTGGGTGATGGTCATGCCGCTGATCAGAATGTCGAATTTTTTGGTGACCAGGGCCGGGATGATGCCGTCCCAGGCCGTGTTGACCGGCACGAACTTGACCCCCATGGCCTTGGCCATCTCCTTGGAGACGTCGATGTCGAAACCGATGAAATTGCCCTGCTTATCGGCCATTTCAAATGGCAGGTAACCGGCTTCGAACCCGACGCGCAGCTCTCCGCGCTCGACGATGTCGTTCACCGTCGATTTTGTTGCGAGATCGATGTCATCGGCGAGTGCAGCGGTCGAAGTAATGAACGCCAGTGCCAGCAGTGCAGCCAATCCAGGCCATAAACCTCTTTTCATGCTTCCCCTCCTTTGGTTGTGTTTTGAGAGACCCTTCCGGCGATCGCCATCCGGCGTCCTTCTCAATCAGACTTCCCCTCCTTCAGCAGTTCCCGGAACACCATGCGGGTGCCGCAGTGGTGACGGCGGGGGATCTGTTCCT
>JBATHN010000298.1:0-8870 GCA_049666885.1 Desulfobacterales bacterium | reverse complement strand
GGGTTGACGTCCAGGACGTAAAATTTATCGTCGCGCAATCGCAGGTCCAGGCGGGCGAAGTCACGGCAGCCCAGTTGCCGGTAGGCGGCTTCCGATGTGCGCTGCAGTGCGCTGTGTTCTCCTGTATCCAGGGTGGCCGGGATGCGCAATTTGACCCCTTCGTAATGACGTGAGCCCGGTGTGAATTTGGAATCAAAGGTACACAGGCGGTCTCTTACATCGGTAAAGGCGGAGAAGTCCATTTCCGCCGCCGGTAGCATGTGCATCCGGACGTTGCCCCAGAGGGTCACATGAAACTCGCGGCCATCGATGAATTCTTCCACCAGGGCCGGCTGGGCGAAGGTTTCGCAGATGTGCGCCACCCGATCACCCAACTCTTTTGCGTCGAGGACGACGGCGTTGGTGTCAATGCCCAAGCCGCAATCTTCAAAGGCCGGTTTGACAATAGCCGGAAACCGGTCCCAATCTTCCACGGCGTCTGTGTCGACCACCCGCCCGTAGGGTGTAGGCAAGGCAATGTCCACCAATGCGGTTTTAACGGCAGCCTTGTCCCAGCTCAGGGACAGCACTTCGGGTGGAGAACCGGTATACGTGTAGCCTAGCTGTTCCAGGCAGGCGGCTACCTGGGCATCGCTGCGGGGAATACAGGGTAGTTCTTCACACCAGTTTAAAATTATAAGCGTGACTGGTTCGTAGGGTGCCAGGACTGCGGCCAGGTCGGTACCCGTGACAGTAACCTCGTGGATCCGGTGGCCTTCGGAGTTGGTTCACGCTATCCATGGCGATGGCTGCGTCGGACGGGGCCCAGAGCGGGTCGAGGTTGTGCAGAACGACAACGGCCGGGTTAGTGGATCGGGCTGCAGGCGCTATCGGGGAAGCCGTGGGGATTCTCCTCGTCGGTTAGAAGATTTTCCTCTGCCTGTAACTGAAACCCCATTTCAGGCTTCCGGACCAGGGCAGCATCACTTGTCGCATAGGTCATGCGATACAGCGTTTGCCCATTACCATCCAAAGAGATACGCTTTGTGTCGAGGATAAAATCCATAACCCAAAATCTTCCGCCTGTTAAAAAGACAGGGTACAATACCTACTCGCAAATGAAGCCAGGATTGGGATATCATTTGGTAACCTGGTAATTTTTCGACTGGTGAAAACCAGTGACACAATTTGCCATGAGATCAACTATCTAAAATTGCGCTGAAACTGCATATACCAATAGTCTATAAGCATGACTGGAATGTTATATGTCACTCCGGCAAGCCTGCACGCTGCAGAAGATCCTTGAAGCGAGCATCTCGTTCCGGATCGTGGAGGGTATGGCTCTGCATAAGTCGGGTAGCGGTAAATTTCGGATTCAGCCGTAATACCTCATTAGCGGTCGCTTTGGCTTCGTCTATCTGACCGAGATCAGCATAAACAGCAGCGAGAAATGCTTTGGGAAGAACGTGATTGGGGTTTAGTGCGATGGCCCTCTTGTATGATTGAACGGCATCCTCCTTCCGTCCCACAAGATACAGTGCTACACCGTAGGCGGATGGAACCCACCAGGGATGTTTGGGGCTTAACCGCATCGCCTGTTCGAAAAGTTCGACCGCCTCCTGTTCCCCGCCAAAATCTTTGAGTCGGGTGGCCAGCCCGGCGACGGCAACGAGGTCGTTTGGGGCTAGTTCTGCCGCCTTGCGTCTCAACTCGATGGCATGTTCTCCCTGCCCAATCAAAGCATAAAGGTTACCGAGTGTCTGGTATCCGAGTGGTGAATCCGGATCCATTTGGATGGCTCGTTGTGCCAATTCGATTCCGGATTTAATTGACGCTTCCTTGGACTTGCTCCACCCTTGCTTGGCTTCGTACCAATCGATAGAGGCAAGCCCTGCCAGGGGCCGCGACCAACCGGGATCTGCCTGATGAGCTGCCTCGTAAAGCTCGCGTGCACGGATCATTCCTTCCCGGGTGAACTTGATGAATTCTCCGTAGGCTTCGATCCGCAGAAGCCAGGTTTCGAGGTTATTGGTCCCCCGGCTCGCCACCCGTGCCGCGGCACCTTGTGTAAGTTCTACTTGTAGTTCCACTATCACGTCTTTAACGATTTCATCCTGCAAGGCAAAGATATCCTTTGCCTGCCGGTCAAAACGATCCGCCCAGAGCTGGCGACCGTTTAGAGCATCAACCAGCTGAATGGTGACCCGAAGCTTGTCAACAGCCTTCTGAACGCTACCTTCAAGCACGTATTGCACGCCCTGTTCCTCGGCTACTTGTTTTACGTCGATCGGCTTTCCTTTGTAGGTGGCGGCAGAACTTCTTGAGATGACAAACAAGCCGGGAGCCCTCGAAAGCGCTGCCGTCAGGTCCTCTGTTAAGCCGCTGGCAAAGAAGTCCAGCTTGGCATCGTCCGAATAGTTTTCGAACGGCATCACGGCAATCGACGGTTTGTCAGGCAGTGGGTAGGCCATGCGGTCGACAGAAGCAGCCTCAAACTTGGGTTTCGTTTGGCGGTGCCAAATCCCGGCTCCTCCGATTATTGCGATCAATACAATGATGGCCACTATCATCAATCGTTGATTCTGGCCCTTCGCTTTGGGGGGCCCGACAATCTTGCCGGTGTCATCGGAATCGAGCAGAACCTTGTAGACCCTAAGAGGCTTTCTAATGTTCTTGACAGTATGCGGTCCAAGATCGGCGAATCCGACGTCGAACTTTCCCTCGACCTGATCGTAAACTCCTCTGGAAATGCAGATACCACCTGGGTCGGCAAGGTTCTCGATTCGGGCGGCAATGTTCACGCCATCTCCATAAATGCGATCATCCTTGTGAAGGATGTCCCCCAGGTTAATGCCAATGCGAAAAAACATACGTCGATTGTCGGGCAGCTTGCCGTTTTCTGTTTCTAATGTTCTTTGGATTTCAATGGCGCTGTGGACTGCATTTAGTGAACTGCCGAATTCGGCCAGGATATTATCACCGGGTGCATCAACAACACGCCCATGATACTGTTCAATTAAATCAGTCATAATCTCTCGATAGGTTGTGATCGTATTTACAGTGTACTCGTCATCATCACCCATCAATTTGCTGTAACCCTGGGCGTCAGCACTGAAAATTGCTTTTAATTTACGCTGTATGCCGTTGTTTGCCATGAATGATCCAAACCGTACGTTAAGTTAGTCCACCCGAAATGAGTGCTATTGGAGGTAACCTATTAAATGCGAGAGCGGTCGGCGATATGAGGTACAGGTTTTTGCAATGATTATAGATAAGAAGAATTTATTCAGAGGGCAAGAGCGAAAAATTTGGAATAAGGCACTAAACGACCTTTCAGTTGGCCGAATTTAAGCTTTACTTTGTGTATGGCACGATAATCCAGTTGTTAAAAGGACCCACCAGTCCCTCATTTCTTTGCAATCTATAAATGTTCAGCCTAAAAACTGTCTCGAATATAGAAATGTTTGGCTGGTTGTATTGAAGATACCTGTTGACCATCAAGAAAAAAGGGCTTCGTAAATGCTCACGAAGCCCTTTAAAATAAATTATTTACTTCGATATATGCCTATTTCACGCGCCCCTCGCGCCAGGCTTTGATCAGATCGTCGTAGTTGACCGTCTCGCCTTTCGGCTTCTCGTTGGCCAGTTTCGCCTTGGGGGCGCCGGGCTGGTTCAGCCAGTAGGCTTCGTCCTTTTCGGGGTTCAGTTTCGGTCCGCACTCGCCCTGGGTCTTCGAACGGGCGATGCGCTCCATCACCCTGTCCATCTCTTTAGCCAGATTGTCCATGGCCGTGTCCACGGACACTTCACCGGAAACCGCTTCGCCGATATTCTGCCACCACAGCTGGGCCAGCTTCGGATAATCGGGTACGTTGGTGCCCGTCGGCGTCCAGGCCACGCGGGCCGGGCTGCGGTAGAATTCCACCAGACCGCCGAGCTTAGGCGCCCGTTCGGTAAAGGACTTGTCCCGGATATCGCTGTCGCGGACGGGTGTCAGACCGACGTGAGCCTTTTTCAGGGAGGTCGTTTTTGCCACGCAGAACTGCGCAAAAAGCCAGGCGGCCTTGCGGCGCTCGAGTGGCGTGCTCTTCATGAACGTCCAGGAGCCGCAATCTTGATAGCCCAGTTTCATGCCTTCTTCCCAATACGGGCCATGAGGCGAGGGGGCCATGCGCCATTTGGGGGTGCCGTCCGCATTGACCGTGGGCCCCGGTTCGACCATACTGGGAACAAAGGCGGTATACCAGAAGATCTGCTGGGCCACACTGCCGTTGGCCAGAAAGGGCAGGTAGGTGTAAAAATCCATGCCCAGACTGCCCGGGGGAGCGTATTTTCGGAGCCACTCCATATATTTGCGCAGGGCATATTTGGCCGCCGGGCCGTTGGCGGCCCCGCCGCGGGCCACGGTTGCGCCCACCGGACGGCACCCTTCCACGCGAATGCCCCATTCGTCCACCGGCTTGCCATTGGGAAGTCCCTTGTCGCCGGCACCGGCCATGGACAACCAGGCATCGGTAAAGCGCCAGCCCAAATCGGGGGATTTCTTGCCGTAGTCGTTATGTCCGAAAATGGCCTTGCCGTCGATTTCGCGGACATGTTCGGTGAAAAACTCGGCGATATCCTCATAGGCCGACCAGTTGACCGGCACGCCCAGTTCATAGCCGTAAAGCTCCTTGAACTTTTTCTTGAAGTCCGGGCGGCTGAACCAGTCGTAGCGGAACCAGTAGAGGTTGGCGAACTGCTGATCCGGCAATTGATAGAGCTTACCGTCCGGTCCCGTGGTGAAGGATTTGCCCATGAAGTCGTCCACATCCAGGGTCGGCAGGGTCACATCCTTGCCTTCACCGGCCATGAAGTCCGACAAGGGCACGACATACCCATAGCGGGCGTGGGTGCCGATCAGGTCGGAATCGTTGATCCAGCCGTCATAGATGTTTTCGCCCGACGCCCACTGCGTTTGCAACTTTTCGATCACGTCACCTTCCTGGATCAGGTCGAATGAAACCTGGATGCCGGTGATCTCTTCGAAGGCCTTGGCCAAGACCTTGGCCTCGTACTCGTGGGTCGCGATGGTCTCGGAGACGACCTTGATGTTCATGCCTTTAAATGGCTTGGCGGCATTGATAAACCACTCCATCTCCTTGAGCTGTTCCTGCTTGGTCAGGGTCGAGGGCTGGAACTCTTGGTCGACCCATTTCTTGGCGGCCGCCATGTCCGCCATGGCCGGAGCTGCCGCCACGGCCAGCATGACCGCTACTGCAACGCAAAGAAACATCGTTTTTTGCACTTTCACGTTCATGGTCTCCTCCTTTTCGCCTTCAGGGATAGGGTAGGTCGCCCGGACGGCATCGCGGACGTGAAGGCTGAGCGCCCGACGATGACAACCCGTCCTTTTTGTAACCATTTGGAATCCAAGGTGGTGCGTATGGTGGTTTCCCGACAGCTTGCCGGCGGCTTTTTCTTCACCCCCAGCGCATGACGACAACAATCCATGCCAATGAAACGGGAAGAGCGAACCACAGATTCACATCGGTCAATCCGAGCCAGGCCAAATGGATATAGGCGCTGCCCAGCAAGCCGACAAAAAATCGCGTGCCCCTGGTGGTGGGGATCTTTAAGAATCCGCGACGTTCGACTGTCGGTGACACCAGTTCCCAGACGAGCATACCGCAGATCATCAGAAAGATGGTAATAAAAAATATCGCCGTCGGCACGGTCCAGTACATCCATTCGAAACTCATGCTGATGCCCTATTTTGCCTTATTCTGCTTGGGTTCATGACGTTTTTCTTCGCTCCATTATACACGCCCCAACGCGAAGCCCTTGGCGAGGTGGTTGCGCACGAACCAGATGACTAGGGCGCCCGGAACGATGGTGAGAATGCCGTTGGCTGCCAGCAGGCCCCAGTCCAGACCGGTGGCGCTGATGGTCCGGGTCATGGTGGCCACGATCGGCTTGGCCTCGGTGACCGTCAGCGTCCGCGCAAAAAGCAGCTCGACCCAACTGAACATGAAGCAGAAGAAGGCCGTTACGCCCACACCCGCTCGGATCAGCGGAATGAACAGCGTGAGAAAAAACCGCGGGAAGGAGTATCCGTCGATAAAAGCCGTTTCGTCGATCTCTTTGGGAATGCCGGACATGAACCCTTCCAGAATCCATACCGCCAGCGGTACGTTGAAAAGGCAATGGGCCAGCGCTACGGCGATATGGGTATCGATCAGGTTTACGGTCGAGTAAAGCTGGAAGTAGGGCAGCAGGAAAACCGCCGGCGGGGCCATGCGGTTGGTCAGCAGCCAGAAGAACATCTGCCCGTCGCCGAGAAATCTGAAGCGCGAAAAGGCATAGGCCGCCGGCAGGGCAAAGGCCAGGGACATGACCGTGTTCATGCTGACATAGATCATGGCATTGATATAACCCGAATACCAGGTCGGATCGGTAAAGACCTTGATGTAGTTTTCAAAGGTGATATCGGTTGGGTAGAGGGAAAAAGACATCATGATGTCGGCATTGTCGCGCAGAGACATGTTGAGCATCCAGTAGATGGGTATAATCAGCACAAAGAAGTAGAAGAGTAAAGCCAAGGATCGCTTTTGGATTTTCATACGGACTTTTCTCCTTTGCCGACGTTTAGGAGTGCTTGGTAAAAGATAAAGCTGAACAGCAGTACGATAAGAAAATAGATCAGCGAAAAAGCCGCCGCCGGACCCAGGTCGAACTGCCCGGTGGCCAGTTTGACTAGATAAATGGACAGAAAGGTGGTCGAGTTCCCCGGTCCCCCGCCGGTCAGCGCAAAGGGTTCGGCATAGATCAGAAAGCTGTCCATCCATCTAAGCAGAACCGCGATCGTGAGCACGCCGCGCATTTTGGGCAGCTGGATATAGCGAAAGACCGCCCAGGACGAGGCGCCGTCAATTCTGGCGGCCTGGTAATAAGCCTCCGGGATTGCGCGCAGCCCTGCGTAACACAGCAGCGCCACCAGTGGTGTCCAGTGCCAAACTTCCATGGCCATCAGGGTGACCCAGGCGTAGGAAGGCCGGGCGGTGTGGTCGAAGGGGACATCGAGAAGATCCAGACTGTTGATCCCGACGCCGAACAGCCCGATATCCGGCCGGGTAAAGATGATCCAGATCGTGCCGATCACATTCCATGGAATCAACAGGGGGATGGCCAGCGTCACCAGGCTGGCGGAGGCTTTCCAGCCCCTTTTGGGCATGGCCAAGGCGATGAGGATGCCAAGGGGGATTTCGATCAGCAGAACCAGGCCCGAAAAAATAAACTGACGGCCCAGCGCATCGTGCAGGCGCTTGTCGGTCAACATCTCCTTGAACCACTCCATGCCCACGAACACGGCATTTCCCGGACCGAAGATGTCCTGGATCGAGTAGTTGACCACGGTCATCAGAGGTATGATGGCGCTGAAGGCCACGATGACAAAAACCGGTAGCACCAGAAACCAGGCCCGGTTGTTTTCCCATTTTTCCATAGCAAAGCTCCTAATCGCTCACCAGGCGGCCATCGGTGAACAGCTTGGTCCATCGCGGCGGAAACCGCAGCCAGACGTCGGCTTGGGTAACACTTTTCTCTTCCGGCAGCCGGGCACGCAGCGTGTGGCCGGCCAGCTTGACCGTGAGGATTTTAAAGCTTCCCTGGTCTTCCATCGTATAGACCCGTGCCGGCACGCTGCCGGCCACCGTTTCGGCGTGCACCTCTAAACCCATCGGCCGTATTCCCAACTCCAGCCGGCCCCGCGCTTTTTGTCCCATCGCAGCCATCTTATCGTCCAGCGGGATGCCGACACCATCCACCCGTGCCATATTTCCATCCAGTGTGCAGGGTAAAAAGTTCATTCCGGGGCTGCCGATGAAATATCCGACGAACTTATGCTGCGGGTTTTCGAAAAGCTCCTGCGGGGTGCCGATTTGAACCAGTTCGCCTTCATACATGACCAGGACCTGATCGGCAAAGGTCAGGGCTTCGACCTGGTCGTGAGTGACGTAAATCATGGTCAGCTTCAGTTGCTCATGGATCTCTTTGAGCTTGCGCCTCAGGTCCCATTTCAATTGCGGGTCGATAACCGTCAACGGTTCATCGAAAAGAATGGCGGCAACATCGCTTCTGACCAACCCGCGGCCCAGGGAGATCTTCTGTTTGGCATCGGCGGCCAGTCCGGCGGCTTTTTTCTTGAGGAAAGGAGTCAGATCGAGTATTTCGGCGACTTCGAGCACGCGCCGTTTGATTTCGTCGGGCGCCACTCGTCGATTTCGCAAAGGAAAAGCCAGATTGTCGAAAACACTCATGGTGTCGTAAAGAACGGGAAACTGGAAAACCTGGGCGATGTTGCGCTTTTCCGGCGGTAGATCCGTGACGTCCTGGCCGTCATAGAACACGCGTCCCTTGCTGGGCGTCAACAGCCCGGAAATAACGTTCAGCAATGTCGTCTTGCCGCAGCCCGATGGGCCCAGTAAAGCATAGGCACCCCCGTCATCCCAGGTGTTGTGGATGCGTTTCAGGGCATAGTCGGATTCTTGTTCGGGCTGGGCGACGTAGCTGTGGGCAATCTCCTGCATGTCGATTCGGGCCATATCGGACTCCTGTTGTCGCTGTCGCAGACGGCATCTTTCGGCCTGTTCCGGACGATCACGGTCGATTCGACGGGCTCCTGACCGGGCAGGCGACCAGTTTACCCGCGTCATCATAGACGAACAAGTTGGTGGGATCGACATAGATGGCGATTTCTTTGCCGATCTTGCGGCTGTGAATACCAGTTTCCTGGACCACCAGCGGGGTGCCGGCATGACGGACGTGGATAAAGGTTTCGGACCCGTTGATCTCCGACAGTTCGACGGCGGCTCTAATTTCGATATCCTGATTTCCGGTTTTTGAGAGAAAAA
>JBATHN010000297.1:0-3170 GCA_049666885.1 Desulfobacterales bacterium | reverse complement strand
GTTTTTTAACACGGGGCCGAGGCGGGATTTGAAACTGGGCATCGTCCCATTTACAAATATGCCTGTAAAAGCAGACAATGCCGGACAAATAAGCGTTGCAGGTGCCCCAGGACAATTTGCGATCTTCTAGCAGATAGCGGATATAGTCCTGAATTTGATCATTGTTCAAGGTGTCGGGCGATTGCATGTAATATTTGGCTAATAGCTTAACACCGGTTACGTAGCTCCTCTTGGTGTGATGGGAAAATCGTTGTACGGTCATGTAGTTGAGAAATTGGGTTTTCAGATCACTGGACATATCGATACCTCCTTGGTAAAAAGTTAATAATATTGGACACTTTACCTGGAGGTATTATAAAACAATATTGCTTGGATCAAGAGGCTAAAGTTGATCTGTGGATAAAATGCAGTCGGTGGGTCAACATTCTCCGCGAAGCGGTTCAGTTCATATCATAAGCCAAACTATCTGAATTTAAATCATTGATACAAATAAAATCTGGTGCTCACCATTCAACCGTCGAATTGTTAATTTCTAAACCATAACGGCAGGTACATGTTTCATCCACGTTGAACTTTGTTGGAGATCTCTGAGATATTCGGTATAAGACGGAACAGCTTTTTGTCGATCGCACTTACTCTACGAATGATACGTAGATACCAGACAACGCAATGCCTTTTAAGTTTGTACTCCAAGTCTGTCCCGGCTGAATCGGAAGCGCCGCTGTTAGCGTACCCGTTGTAACCAGTTCGCCCGATTGAAGTGGTGTGGCATGTTGCTGTTTCGCGATGACATCAATCAAATGAACGACGGCCTTCAGGGGACTGCCAAGCGCATTGGCACCTCTTCCTATCTCGCATACGTCGCCGTCACACGACAATGTGACAGTGAAGTTTTCAATATCCGCTGCCACTCCTGTTCCGAGTTGGGCCACGTCCAGTGGCTTTCCCACTATTAGCGTAGCGTGCAGTCCCCAGTCGGCGATAGTATCCGCAGCTTGGAATTTCCAGCCGGGGAAATGGGACTGCACAATTTCAATCCCATTGGCAATCCAGTCAATTGACGCTAAAACGTCGGCTGCATTGGCGTTCACCGGAGGCGAGGACCCGAAATGCACGACGACCTCCGGCTCGATCTTCGGTTCGGCGAAATGTCCGATACGACATCGGACTTTTGAACCGGTGAATTGTACAACAGTGGTATCGTAAATATAGCCCCAAATCGGTTCGCACACCCCGTAAATTGACCACATCTCAGGGTTTGTGAATCCAATCTTTCGACCAACCGGCACCGCCCCTTCTTTCACTCGCATCTCGTGGATGAGTTGCGCCACAGCATAGGCTTCGACATTACTGAAGTCTTTCAACCTTCCAGTTAATGGCCCCACTTGCCTGCACTGATCTTGTGCGGCCTTTATCTCATCCGCGATGGTTTGAAGGTCAAGCTCGTGCTTCATGTTTCCTCCTGAGTCGCGCTGTTACATCAAGTGGGAAATTTAATACTCAATATCGTAGAGTTCTGAACAATTGAAAAAAGAACCATAAAAAGGTCAGTTCATTCGTCTAAGCTCTTTTGTTATTCATAACAAACTGAAATGATATCGATTTGCAAGATGGGTCTTGTCTATGCCAGCTTTAATGTGACGTTTTCCGATATGTCAAACTAAATTCCGGTTTATCGAGATTAACATTTAAGTAACTGGGCATGTTGGGGTTATAAATTATGTGGAAAAAGGCAGAGCCTATTAGGACTCTGCCTTTACATCGCACTTTTCCGCAAATTTTATTGTCAAATATCCCGTCATACCGTTATTTTCCGGGTGCGCGGTAATTGACACTTTTTTTTGTGGCTTGATCGACCTCCTCAGGAGCCAGAAGAACCACAGTTTTGATCCTGGCGGCTCCGGTGGCAGTGATGGCGAGAGCTATGGCGGTTGCACTCGCGTTATCCGGCATATCCGCAATGCTAAAAACATCCTCATCTCCAAAAGCAAAATAAATGGCTTCCAAAGTACCGCCCAGTTGTTTCACTGCCTCTTGAAGATCCTCTCGGCGTTTTGAACCTCCATCTTTTAAAAGACCTTTTAAACCTTCAACGGTGTATGACGCTTCAAACAGATACTTGGGCATAAGAGACCTCCTTCTTGGTTTAAAATTTTAGTTACTTTGGACTGATTCAAATATTGCGTGCCTTGCCAGATAAAGTAAATTTTAAATAATCTGACAATTAATCCCCCAGGCGAGGCAAAAATTCTGTGATTTCTGAACTTAGAGTACAACTCCGTTCCGAGTGCAATCGTAAATCACAATGATATTACGTTTACATCGTAGCTCCGGCCTCCTTAAGCATATTAATTATCTCTGGGGGTGCGTTAATTCCTTCTGCTACAAACAAAGTGGTATATCCTCCAATATTTTTAGAATTAACGTTTGCACCATTTTTAATCAATGTTTGAACAATCTCAACGTGTTTTCTATATACGGCTTTCATCAAGGCAGTCCACCCATCGAAATCTTGCGTATTTGGGGCAGCCCCATTTTTGACGAGTAACTTCACAACCTCTGTATGCCCATTATCTGCCGCCCACATTAAAGGGGAGCATTGATGGAAGCACTGAGAATCGATATAAGCCCCATTTGCTAAAAGGATCTGTACGCATTCGATATTTCCAAGCTTTGAAGCAATAATCAATGGCGTGCTTTCAAATTCACCCCTTGCATTAACATCTGCTCCTTTTCCCAATAATTCTTTTACCATTGGAATATTTTCATCTTTGACCGCCTGTATCAATGCAGAATCAATGTCGGACGACTCGCCCTCAGCAGGAATAAAAAGAAAAATAAACAATGCAATTATGCCACAAACAATCCGCGCTCCATGCTCTTTATTTCGATTAATCTTGAACATGCGTGACCTCCTTTCGGTTGGATGTTTGTCAGTAAAAAACGCAATCTAAAGGCAATACCAGGAGGATTCAGGATGAGATTAGGACAGAGGTCGAGCTATCGCAGGAGGTTTTCGCTCAGAAATAAGATATGAGAAAAAGGTCAGTAGCGTTTTAGAGAACGAATTTGGTTAACCAAATTTAAAATTAGTCCGAAATGGAATGAGGGTATACAAAATTCCACTTTTTTCATATAAGCGGTTAACGTCAATTTCAATAGGGTAATAC
>JBATHN010000296.1:0-1994 GCA_049666885.1 Desulfobacterales bacterium | reverse complement strand
GGGTACCGCTTGTGTCCGGTGGTTCCATCGTCATCGAGCAAACCGAAGCCCTGGTGGCCATTGACGTCAACTCCGGTAAAGCGACCCAGAAAAAGTCGATCGAGGAGACGGCCTTTCAGACCAACTTGGAGGCCGCTGAAGAAATTACCCGTCAATTGAGATTGCGGGACCTCGGTGGCCTGATCGTCATCGATTTCATCGACATGAAGGAAATAAGGCGTCGGGCTGAAATCGAACGCGCCATGAAAACATTCATCAAGTTGGACAAGGCCCGCATCAAGGTCGGCCGCATCAGTGGATTCGGCCTTATGCAGATGTCGCGACAACGCATCCGACCCTCAATTGAATTCAGCAGCTATGTCCCATGCCAAAACTGCCAAGGCAAGGGGGTCATCCCCTCCACTGAGACTCTGGTGCTGAGCTTCCTGCGCAAACTACGCCTGGAAACGTTAAAGGGGGATGTAACCAGCGTCAAAGGCGTGGTGCCGCCAGAGGTCGCAAAGTATCTGCTGAACAGAAAGAAAAAAGAAATCCTGGACCTCGAGATGCGACGCAACCTTAATATTGTCATCGAGGGAGACCGCTCCATGGCCCCCGGCGATTGCGCCATTCTCTGCAGCTGAGGCGACACCGGCGTCGTTGCACACAGTGGCCGTAAGAAGGCCCTCAAATGAACCTGAGCGCCGTCTGACGTCTCTATACCCAGCCAGGCTGCCGTGTACGGCGGTTGACACCCCGGCCCGGTTACTGTACAAAAGGCGCCTTATGTGATACCCGGGCGAATTGAGCAGGGGTTATGACCGGATATGCGCCGGCAATTTGAAAATGACGAACCCGAGGCATTCTTGCCTGAATATCACCACAAATATTTAAATGAAGCCGCGTTCACTGTGAACCCGGCTGAACCGTACACGGGTCTGCCGAAAACGAGCGCCGGCAGGAAACCGGTTAATTTGCGTGCCAACGCAGCAAGGAGGTTCGATCTTGTTTGGAATCGCTTATGCAATGGGTCAAGGCGGCGGAGCCGCCGGCAACGGAGCAGCAGGATTTACCGGCTTTATACCGTTGATCCTGATGTTCGTCATCTTCTATTTTCTGCTGATTCGCCCCCAACAGAAGAAAACAAAAGAACACCGCGAGATGATCGCCACCCTGAAAAAGGGCGACCGCATCATCACCAGTGGCGGTATTTACGGCCGTATTACGGGTTTAGACGACTCAACGCTGACAGTCGAGATTGCGGACAAGGTCCGTGTCAAAATTGCCCGTGGAAATGTCGGCGGCAAGGTTCAAGCTGTATCACAGGAACCGGCTGAGAAAAAGACCTGATCCCGGATGTCGGTCGATCCGTTATTGCGTCCATCCGCGACTTCTCGGAATACATTCTTCAGTTTCCGTTTCGGAAATGCGCAATTTTACGCGACGCCAAGGAAAACATGAAATAGCGCGCGGGGGCATCCGAACAAACCGCACCGGCAATATCTCGGACCTGACACGTCTGCAGCCGCGCCGGGGGGGTGTGCTTGATACCGGAATTGACGAATGGGGTTCTGATCGGGGCTCACCGGACTCAACATGCCTTGTTTCGGTTCGTTAGAAGATTGGATCTATCCGCGCCGGGTTGAGGATTGCTATATCGTGTGCCTCCGACAAAGATATTTTGCGCCGATCAGGGCCGCCTGCACGTTAGGTTGCTTTCTACTGGCGGATCGATGAAGAATCATTTGGTTTAAGGCCGTCAGCGGTTTTTTGTACATCCTACACAGAAAGGAACGGATTGTTGAAGAATTTTTCCTGGAAGTGGATATTGGTTCTATCAGTCATTTTGATTGCGGTGGTCTACCTCCTGCCGTCGATAGCACCCGGCGTGTGGCCGCACAAGAAGATAAACCTCGGCCTGGACCTCCAGGGGGGCATGCATCTGGCGCTCGAGGTCGAAACGGAAAAAGCCGTCGAAAACAACATTGAACGGATCGGTCAGGAACTGCGGACCT
>JBATHN010000295.1:0-2003 GCA_049666885.1 Desulfobacterales bacterium | reverse complement strand
TGGATATTCCGAGTTTTCGCAACGCAGCCGGGTGGGATGCATCGGCGTCCAAAATGTGAAATTATTATTGAGTGAGCCCTTAGCAGGAGACCTTGACGCGTAAGTGCCCATCCGCGGTTTCAAAAAGGGCACTGATAAGTTTCCGATCCAGAAATGTGCAATTTTTCGCAAGTTCAAGGAAATCAAGGAATTGTGCGGAGGCAGACGGTTCTGTATGCCGCACAAGCGATTCCACCGATTGACGCCGACCTGTCCCGAAGCAGGCGGGGAATTGCGGAAAAGGGCCATTTATGGACGGAAACGATTTAAACTTGGAGAGGTTAAGACTCAACTTTGGCTTTCATCCATGATGTGGTGAAATGAATTCAGAAAGTCGAATGCAAAGCCAGGCCACATCGGAAATCTTTACCCAATCTTTACAGTATCTTTACGACACCTTTAAAAAGATGTCTTATTATTTGAAAAGAAAGAGCCTGATGTATGGTGCTGGCCATCGAAGATGTTTTCAGCCAATCAGGTAAAAGCCATGAACAGAATACCTGGAGGTGTTGCATGAAGAGATTATATATCACGCTTTTTGCCCTGGTGATGGTTCTTTTCGGCTATTATCAGATCAAAAGCCACGGCGCGAAAACGAATGCACAAATGGACACCAAACCCGGTCCGACTCAGACCGCTGTATTTGCCGGCGGTTGTTTCTGGTGCACCGAATCCGATTTCGAAAAAGTCGACGGCGTCATCGAGGCCATTTCGGGGTATACCGGCGGCGACATGGCCAATCCCACCTACGAGCAGGTATCCGCCGGCGGCACCGGTCACGTGGAGGCCGTGAAGGTGATTTATGATCCGACCAAGATCACCTACGAGCAGTTGCTCGACGTGTTCTGGCGTCACATGGACCCCACGGATGCCGGCGGTCAGTTTGTCGACCGGGGGTCGCAGTATCGCGGCGTTATCTTCTATGCCAACGACAAGGAGCGTGGAATGGCCGAGGCTTCCAAGAAGAAGCTGGCGGCTTCGGGTCGGCTCGACAAACCGGTCGTCACCGAAATCCTCCCGCTGGGCGCATTTTACCCGGCCGAGGACTATCACCAGGACTACTACAAGAAGAACCCGATCCGCTACAACTGGTACCGCTCCGGCTCGGGTCGCGACCAGTTTCTGGAGAAGGTGTGGGGAGATGCGACATCGATGGTGAGTCCGAAAGGGAACGGACAAATGACGAAAGCGACGAAAGAGGTCGGAATGACGGGAGGCTCAATGACGAATAACAACGAAAGCATTTCGCCATTAGTGGTGAAAACCGACATGGAACAGGGTCAGATGACGGTTGCCATGACCGGCAGTGCTTACAAGATTCCAAGCGATGAGGAACTGCGCCGCCGGTTGAGTTCATTGCAGTATAAGGTCACCCGGCAGGAAGCCACCGAACCGCCGTTCAACAACGAATACTGGAACAACCATGAAGCGGGTATTTACGTCGACATCATCTCGGGTGAGCCGCTTTTCAGTTCGACGGACAAGTTCGAATCCGGGACAGGTTGGCCGAGCTTCACCCGGCCGCTGGAACCGGAGAACGTGGTCGAAAAAACCGACCGGAGCTTTTTCATGGTGCGGACCGAGGTGCGCAGCAAGCATGCCGATTCACACCTGGGTCATCTCTTCAACGACGGACCCGAACCCACCGGCCTGCGGTACTGCATAAATTCGGCGTCCCTGCAGTTCGTCTCCGCGGCGGACCTGGAAAAAGAGGGCTACGGAAAATACCGCAAGCTTTTCGAGTAGTCGACTGTTAAACGATGCCGTGAGCGAGGGCCGATAACGGCATCGATATATCGAGTACCATATATGGAGGATTTTCCATGAAAGCCTGTTTTTCAATTCTCCTGGCAGTGATGATCATCGGCACTTTTTTGTTCTCGTCAGTCAACGCAAAAGCATCGGAACATGCTGAAGCCGTTTTTTACGTGAAGTGATACGATGTCGGCAAATCAGCCCTGGAG
>JBATHN010000294.1:0-3494 GCA_049666885.1 Desulfobacterales bacterium | reverse complement strand
GGCTGGAATCGGAAGATCTCTCCGAAGGCTTCCGGTATCACCGTTAGGGACAACCGGTGTCCGCATCGACGATGAGTTGGGTAAGAAAAAACGATCCCTCGGTTATTCCTTCGAGGCTCTGTAACGCACGGCGGGCCATCCCGTCGTCAGCGAAAAGCGCAAACACAGTCGAACCGCTACCCGACATCGAAACGCCGAGCGCCCCACGTCCGTCGAGAACTTCTTTGGCTGCCTTAACCTGTGGATACCGGTTGAGCGTCACAGTTTCAAGGTCATTGCATAAATGCAATGCCGCATCAAATGGCCGCTGTTTCAAAACGAAGTCTTTAAGTTTTTTTTTACAGTTTGTCAATCCTAAATCCAGATTTTTGTAAACCTCCGCAGTCGATACGCCGACACCGGGATAAAACAACAAAACCTTGTATGGCAGCAATTTGCGATACGGTTCCAGTCGCTCGCCGATTCCGGTCGCCAGAGCCGGTTGCCCGAATATGAAAAACGGAACGTCCGCACCGACATCGCGTCCCATCTCCATCAATTCCGCCAGTTGGAAAGGGTATCCCAGCAACCGATTCAGGCCTCGGAAGACCGCGGCCGCATCGCTGCTGCCGCCGCCCAATCCGGCACCCACCGGGATCTGTTTTTCAATAGTGATCTTAACGCCGGTCAGAGGCGGATGGCGGCTCTTTGTCAGATTTCGGAGAAATATTTCGGCGGCGCGGTGGGTGGTATTAGTCGTGTCGGCGGGAACTGCCGGGTCTGAGCATATGACCCGGATACGCGGGCCGGCGGGGTCGATCCGGATGCGGTCGGCGAGCCCCAGCGGGCACATCAAGGTGAACAACTCGTGGTAACCGTCCGGTCGTTTACCGGTAACCTGCAGAAATAAATTTATCTTGGCCGGGGCGATGATTTGAATCATGGGTCCCGTTTTCCCTTACCGCAGGCCCGGCAGGGTGCGCGTCATAAATCGCAGCGCTTTTCAGTCGGTTCCGTATCGGCCCTTTAGGGCTTACGAAGGAATAAATCAGCAATTTTGGGTGATGAGACAATTGGCCGACAAGGCGCGAAAACGCAAGAATATCTGGATATTCCGAGTTTTCGTACCGGCAGTGGGACAGGATGCATCGCCGTCCAAAATGTTAATTTATTTTTGAGTGAGCCCTTTAGGCTTTTTCCCTGACGAAGGCGATCCGCAAGTCATAGAGGATGTTCCTGAGCATATTTTCCTCTTCTTTCGTCAGGTTGCCGCGCGTTTTTTCCTCCAGCATGCTGAGGATATCGATGGTTTGTTTGGCCATAGGCAGGTTCTTCGACGGCCGGCCGGTCTCGGGGTCTTCTATGGCGCCAAGATGCATTAAAGCGGATGCGTTCAACGAGAGGATAAACGTCGGAAAGTTGACCTCCGGCAACGGCATATCTTCGAACCGATTATCGTCTGCCTCGGCTACCGGTTCCGACCGGGACGGGGTTTCGGTTTCATTCTCTTTGGCGCTACCTTCAGGTTTTACTTCCTTTTCCGGTTTTTCACCTTCTCCACCGGAAAACATCCGGCGGTCTTTCACGCTGAATCCTTTTTCTTCGTCCGACATATTTGACCTCCTGTAAAGTTCCGGTCGAACATCAGTTTTCCCTCACATAAAACTTAACGGTACTAAGCCCAATAGAAAAGTGACCTTTAGAGATACACTATCCCGGGTATTGAGGTATTCAGAAATCTCAAATTCCAAGCACCAAATTTCAAGGAAATCCCAACACAGGTTGACCTGTTCAGGTTTCAACGTTCTGGGTTAAAGGCCCTTAAACGGCTCAGGTTTAAATAATTCTGGCTTCAAGGTGTTTATACGTTTCACCCAATGGGGCATGTCGACTATTCCGGATCTTGATCAATAGTACATGCCGTAACTATTGGTTCAAACCCTTAACCCTTGAACCCAGGAGGTTCCAAGTTCACCGTTCCCCGTTCAGAGTTAAGGGTTTGAAGTTTTTCCTTGAACCCTGAACCTTTAAACCCAGAACCCAGAACCGATCGGTTTAGGTATTTGTTATTTTCGATTTGGAATTTTTCACCAAAACATAAAAGTTTCCTTATCGATCAAAAGAGATGCTTACTTACAAAAGTAATACTGGAAAATAAGATGTCTTGGCTGTTCTTTCAACCTGGAACCGACAAAGATGGCGCCGCATGAAATAAAAAATTCTTGGGGCCTATCAGCGCTGCTCGGCCCCGCCATGTCGGAATCGAACGGAAAAAGGACCGTCAATGAATCGATCGCTTGGCGCGCTTCTCCCGGGCACCGGAGCTAATCTGTTCGTCCTATCGGTCAGAACTCAAGCGGTGTCACCGTCCTGACCTGCGGCAAGGCCCGCAGTTCCGCAAGGACGTCATCCGGAATCAGCGTGTCTGTTCTGAGAAAGATAATGTTGTTTTCGCCGTCCTGATCCTGGCCCACCTGCATGCGGCTTATATTGATATCGTGCCGGCCGAGGGTCGTACCGATACTGCCGATCGCACCCGGTTTGTCCTCATTGTAGATCAAGGCCAGATGGCCTTCCGGGACCAGTTCGAGCCCGAAGCTGTCGATCTGCACGATCCGCGGGTCGCGTTTGCCGTAAATCGTTCCGGCGACCGTCGTCGTCATATCGGTGGTGGACACCCTCACCGAGATCAGGTTGATGAAATGGTCTGATTCGGCACTGGTGCTCTCGATGACTTTTATGCCCATCTCCTTTGCAATCACCGGTGAATTGACAAAATTCACGGCATCTCTGACCATAGGGGTCAGCAGCCCCCTGAGTATCGCCATGGACACCGGCGACAGATCAAGACCATTGAAATCACCCTCGTAAATGATCTCCACCTTTTTGACCGGGCCTCTGGAAAGCTGGGCTTGGAGCAGGCCGATGCTGTCGGCCAACGCAAGGTAGGGACCCAGTTTCTTCAGCAACTCACCGGTAATGGACGGAACATTGACCGCATTGACAATCGTACCGTCTTTCAGGTAGGCGATGATCTGCTCGGCGATCGCAACGGCGACATTCGTCTGGGCTTCCAGGGTCGACGCTCCCAGGTGCGGCGTACAAATAACCCGCTCATGGCAAAAGAGCCCGCAGGCCCCTGGCGGTTCTCTCTCGAAGACATCCAGAGCGGCACCGGCGACCTTGCCGGAAGCCAGGGCTTCCTCGAGCGCCTCTTCGTCCAGGATTCCTCCGCGAGCACAGTTGATGATCATTACCCCTTCCTTCATGAGGGCAAAGGCCGCACGATCGATCAGTTTTTCGGTGCCCTTTACCTTGGGTACGTGCACGGTGATGTAATCGGCTGTCCGGTAGACTTCCTCCAGGTCGACGCTTTTAAAACCGGCCTTTTCGATCTGCTCAGGCGCCACGAAAGGATCATGGACCATCACGCGCATCTTGAGACCGCGGGCACGATCGGCAACGATCGATCCGATCTTTCCGAAACCGATGACGCCCAGCCATTTGTTGAAAAC
>JBATHN010000293.1:0-2035 GCA_049666885.1 Desulfobacterales bacterium | reverse complement strand
GTCGCTTACGGGGTCTTAGACCGGACCCTATGCCGATGCCCCTTGGAAAGCACGACCTTCAAACTGCATCCGAACTCATTATTTGAAGATGGAACTGGTCCGGGCTTAGAACCCGTTGGCGGCGAGTTTCAGCCGTCTTTCGAAATCGTTCATCCGGGCGGAGGTGCCCACCTTATTTCCGTATTACGTTCTATTTTCGTACTAAATTCCCTTTACCGCCGCTATCGAATAGATGTTCCATTCATAATAATTTTTTCCCTGGCAAGACCAGCAGGTTTCTCCTTGGGCTGAAGCAAACGCTTCGGCACATACGGGGCAGACGCTGATTCCTGATTTCTTTCGGCGCTGATAATAAGCGGTAACATAAATGGCTTGTGACGACAATACCGAGCGTCCGGCTGCCAGAATAGTTTCCAAGAGCACCTCCAAAGGGAGCTCTTTTTTGGGGACGAGACGCATAAACCATTTATACAAATTGGGAAATCGTCGCGCTTTGTCCAGATCGAACCAAACGCGATACCCGTTTCTTTCTCTGCGGTCATACAAACTCAAGGCAAACTTGTCCCAGTCCAAAATCTTCATCCACCCATTGCCCACCGTGCAGGGGGTAAACAGTTGAATCGCATCCGGCAAGCAGTGGCGTGTCTCCACGATCGCGTCCGCTTCTGTGTCAATGCCGATCAATTCTTGGGCCAGGTCCACCATGAACAGCCCCAAAACGAGACCCGGTGCTTTCCAGCCGTGAAATTTTTCAATTATGCGGAGACATTTGGTCAGATCGCGACCGCACAGTTGTTGTTCGAGCTTTGCTGCGTTCATATCATCACCTTATAGATGACCGGTTTCTTCAAATTGCTAAATGTTCTTCCCGCACCGATATTCAGGTATCGGAAATCGCGACTTTGACACTCACCGGTGCCTGCCGGTTCAAGACGGCAATCAGCACGACAGACAAAATGGAAAGACCTATAAACACGCCGAATCCCTGAGCGTATCCTGCCGCTCCATTGAGCTTAACGAAAAGCCCCATCAACGGCGGAATCACGAAACCGCCGAACGCACCGAGCCCTCCGACAATGCCCGCTGCCCCCCCCACAGCCGCCGGGCTGTATTTCGGGACCAGTTTAAAAACGGCCGCATTGGCAAAGCCCATTCCCAGCGCGAGAATCACCTCGCCGGTGATGGCCATGCCGGTTGAACCGGCAGCCAGCATCATCGCCAGGGCACCGATACCCACGATGATGAAGGACACCAGTGTAACGCGCTCTCCACCCAACCGGTCGGATGCAAATCCACCCAGCACCCTGAGAAGGCTGGCCGAAAGGGAGTAGAGCGCCGTCAACCCGCCGGCCTTGACCAGGCTCATGGAAAAAAGCTCAGCCCAGTAGGTTGGAAGCCAGACCGTCAGCGCGATAAAACCGCCGAATGAAACGAAGTATAAGCATGTCAAAATCCAGGTGCGCCAATCCGAGGCGGCTTTTCGAAGCGACTGCATCGCCGTTCCCGAGGGAACGAGTTCTTCACCGCAGGCCAAAAGCAAGGCATCCGGCTCGATGTCAATTCCCATTTCACGGTATTGAAAATAAGGGGCATCTTTCATGAACATTTTCACCAGGACCACCAGGACAAAGATCAAACCGAACCACAGCACATAAGATATCGTAAATCCCAAGGACACCACAAGAAACGGCAGCAGCAAGGCAAACATGCCGGGCGCGAGATTACCCAGTCCGGCGTAGATGGATAGCGCCGCTCCCTGTTTTTTTTGCGGATACCAGTAAGACACCGAGGGAATGCCCACCGAAAATACCGCGATGCCGCAACCACAGAGAACGCCGAATAACATAAACAACGGATATTGGGCGGGAAAGGGCGCCGGGTAGATCCAAAACATCAGGGTAATCCCGACAATTCCCGAGGCCGCTAAAGCCAGTAGAATCAGAATCGGCTTCTTGCCTCCCGTGCGATCGACCATGGCACCAAAAGGGATTCTGAGCAAAGAGCCGCTCAAGGCCGGACTAGCAGCCAGCAGCCC
>JBATHN010000292.1:0-1696 GCA_049666885.1 Desulfobacterales bacterium | reverse complement strand
ATGATCGATTTCAAGGCTTTCCCGCCTTTCATCAATCGATACGAATAATTTTCACACATTTGCCCACCCAATCCAGAGGCAGGTAGACCCGTCCGGCATTTCCTCCCGGCTTGACCTCCTTTTCGATGATCTCCTCCCCAAAGACCGTGAGCTTGGCCTTGGGGAACTTGCCGGGATCTTCCGGTTTCCCGCTGATCTCTTTCAGATTCATTTCTAATTTCAGGGCGACCATATCCTTCCCTAATTGGCGAAATACATTGATTTCCCTTTATCTCGCATTCGCCGGTGTTCCTGGTTGGCACCGACTGAAATCCCGATGACGGGTGAGCGTCTCTGTAAAGTGGTTGATTTCGTTTGTAATTTTACTGATGATGCGCCCCGGTACGGTGGTCGTGTGCAACCCGAAATTAGCTATAAATTAATTACAATATAGCTATAATGTACCTATAGGAAGTTCCCCGGAAATTGTCAAGGAAAAAAACTAAACGGATAGCCAGCTTCCGGTTAGGAATCCGGAAGGTTAAAAAGAGGGCGTTGAGTTGACACCATGTTTTTTATAAACTTTCTACAAATCTAATCACCATATCCCGGGTACCTTGATTTGATTTAGGACGGATGTGTAAGCTCTACGAAATTTTATAATGTTTTAGCAGCCTGGATATTCGTTTGATTGAAATCGTCTCCTTTGAAAAGCAACGGTTCTCCTGAATATTTGGCCAGAGCATAGGCACAGCAGTCTCCGATGTTCAAGCCTGCTGGATGGTTGCCTTTTCCGTATTTCCTCCAGGCTGCCCTAGCGAGCTCAGCCTGATCAGCATTCATGGCAACGATTTCAATTTGAGCACGATGCAAAAGCAGTGCGGCAAGATGAGCGTCCGGGACCAAATTACCGCGCACTGGAAAGCTGCTAGTTACTTCGCGGTACATCACCAAAAATTCATCATCTTCCGACAACACCCGCACGCGTGGCTGGATAAGAAGACTCTCAACATTTTCCAAGGCCTCTTCTGGTGAAAGCGGATTGGAAAAAATACTTGGATTGGTTTTAAACAGATCCCTTCTCTGGTTCACGTACGCTGAACAACCACCATCTCGCTCCCTTCCGACCGCCGCGAGGTTGTCTTTCGAAATAGATCTTCATGGTGCCGTCTGAAACCGTGGCCACCTCGTACCAGTGCTTTCGGACGTACATCTCAGGGCTGCCATGACGACATTTCCCAGTTTCCCGCCAGGAGTGTAACACGGTCGTTACGGTGACGGTTCGACCCCGCCACACGAACTTACGAGGCAGGCCAGGTTCCCCAATTGCCATGCGCATGGTGTCAGCAGTTTCGGTCAAGGGTTTAATGGCCTCGCTGATGAGTCGTTCATGCATGGCCGGTATTCTACAGGGAAATTAACGCACTGAATAGTTTTAAATGGAATACGCAGTTAGCTGCGAATAACAAATCCCGAAGTTGATTCCACACAGCGCTGTCTCGAAATGTAGGTTTTTCCCGCACCATTTCATTTGTGATGTGATGGACAATCATGGCATCGATGGAGATCGGCATGCCCGGATTAAAGAGCTCGCTGACCGCCAGTCTCCCCCCCTCTGCAGTTTTGAAAGCGATCTGGCAAATGCGATCGGCGGAACCTTTTTCGTTGTTTCTGTGTCGAGGTATATGAACACGTCGTGACTGGGTTTACCCTATAT
>JBATHN010000291.1:0-2193 GCA_049666885.1 Desulfobacterales bacterium | reverse complement strand
GGGTATAGAGTCCTCGTCGTTGACGACAACCGCACCAATTGCAACGTCATAGTGGAAATCTTGAAATCCTGGAACATGAAACCCTCGGCGGTGTCAGGAATCGGGGAGGCCCAGCAGATCATCCTCGGCAAGGGTCCGGAGGAAGGGCCTTACAAAGTGGCCCTGATCGACGCTTCACTACCCGGCTCCAGCGGATTCGAATTGGCGCGATGGATTTCGCAGCAGAAGGATATCGATCTGCCGATTGTTATCATGTTAACGTATCCTCACCTGAGCATGAAAGTCGATTTTGCCGCGTTGGGTATCTTCGGCAGTGTGATGAAGCCGGTCCGACCCGTTGAGCTACTGAAAGCCCTTTCAGAGGTCTTAAAAATTGCGCCTTCGAAAACAGGGCCTGTTGATAGAAAATGGGCAGGTAAGGCCACTGAAACGGTGCTTCCCCTCAATATTCTCGTTGCGGAAGATACCCATTTTAATCAGAAATTCATCCAGCGCCTGCTGGAACGCTGGGGACACCATGTCGTCATAGTGGAAAACGGGCAACAGGTTCTCGACCGGCTGCCGGAGTATCCCTTTGACCTCATATTGATGGATGTTCAGATGCCCGTTAAGGATGGATATGAGTCGGCCCGGGCCGTTCGTGCGGCAGAGTCAGCTAAAGATGACAAGCACCATATCCCGATTGTCGCCATGACGGCCCACGCTACCAAAGTCGATCGGGAACAGTGCTTGGCGGCCGGAATGGACGACTACCTTTCGAAACCGATTTCCTCAGGCAAGCTGCTGGACATTCTAAAAAGATTTACGAACGAAAAATACGGCACGCAAGTGCCGACTAAAGAGCACGATGCGGGAGACGTGACTCATGAGCCGCCTATGTTCATTGACAAACAAATGCTTAGAGAGGCTTTTGACCAGGATTGGGAATTTTTCAAAGAAATAGTCGACTTGTTTATGATCGATTTTCCGCGTATGATCAAGCTCTTGCGGGAAACGCTGAAAACCGGAGACGCAGCCGCCTTCAGCCGTAACGCCCACGCGGTCAAGGGGATGGTCAAACTGTTTCAGGCTGAGGAGGCGGCAATGATGGCCCAAGCGCTTGAAGAAAAAGGGCGGAAAGGCGATCTTGCCGGAGCGTCGGAGGGTGTCGATCGGCTTGCAGTTGCACTCGATCACCTGAAGGATGCTTTGATTTGGCTTTTAAACGAAAGGTTGCCGGAGATAAAATGAAAATCCTTTTAATCGACGATGATCGGGTTTTTCTCAAATACCTCACTCGACAACTGGAAACGGCCGGGCACGACGTGGTCATCGCCGGAGACGGCATTTCCGCCCTTAACCTGCTCACCAATACCACACCGGACGTCATATTCCTCGACCTGATCCTTCCCAAAATCGATGGAGACAAGCTGTGTCGAATAATCCGTAAGATGGATCACCTCAATAATTGCCATCTGGTTGTCGTATCGGCAGTTGTGGCCGAAATGGGGTCCAATTTCGCGGATCTCGGCGCCGATTCTTATATTGCCAAAGGTCCCTTTGCCACAGTCGCTGAGCATGTCCTGGCCGTCGTGGAAGCTTCATCTGCACCGTACGAGCGGGGTGATCCCAAGCAAGTTTTAGGTCTCGAGAACGTCTCGCCGCGACAATTAACCCGTGAATTGCTCTCCAGAAACCAACATCTAAAAACAATACTGGAGAGCATGGAGGAGGGAATACTCGAGATGGTCGAAGGAGTCGTCGTCTATGCCAACTCGGCAGCTGTCAGACTTTTTACGTTGCCTCTCGAAAAAATACTCGCAGCAAATCCGAAGGACCTCTTTGATGTCAAAGATCGTTCGAGGGTCGCCGAACTGCTCGATGCAGTCGATGCCAAAATGGTCCAAATCGGTGAAAATCGTCCGGTCGAACTGGGTGGACGCCTTATAACGGTCAGGTTGTTTCCGGTCATCAGTGATTCAAGATGCAGTATCATCCTGATTTCGGATATTACTGACCGCAAACGATTGGAACTCCAGCTTCAACATGCTCAGAAAATGGAGGCGATCGGTGCAATCGCCAGTGGCGTGGCCCACAATTTCAGGAACTCCTTGACCGGTATTCTGGTGAACAGCCAGGTGATCCAGGAAAACTACCCGGACAACCCGGAATTGATGGAAATCGCAGGACGGATCAACATGTCGGTCAAAAGGG